>DUSJ01000177.1 GCA_012842645.1 Clostridiaceae bacterium
ATCCGTTATTTCTTCTATAACGGCGGAAACGATTCGATGGACACCTGCAACAAGATCAGCAAGTTCATGCAGAAGGCCGGATACGAGTGCCGCGTAATGGGCGTTCCCAAGACAATAGACAATGACCTCTATGCGACCGATCATTGTCCCGGGTACGGAAGCGCCGCGAAGTATGTCGCTACCGCGACCATGGAAGTTTACCATGATGCGCGCGTATATGACACACCCATGGTCTGCGTCCTCGAAGTAATGGGCAGGAACGCAGGCTGGCTCACGGCCGCTACCGCGCTGGCCGCTTATAAAGGCGCAGGACCGGATCTTATTTATCTCCCCGAAATAGTATTTGATATGGATAAGTTCATTGCCGACTGTAAAAAGGTTTACGAGAAAAGCAACGGCAAACTGATCGTTGCCGTATCAGAGGGAATTAAGGACAAGGACGGAAAATATATATCCGAATACGGTTCCGATCTTGCCAAAATGAAGGATTCATTCGGGCATGCACAATTAGGCGGAGTTGGCCAGGTTCTTGCCAATGTCCTCAAGAAGGAACTTGGCTGCAAAGCCCGCGCCATCGAGTTCTCGCTGCTCCAGAGATGCGCTGCCCACTGGGCTTCGAAAACCGACGTGGAGGAAGCCTTCATGGCCGGCCGGAAAGCCGTGCAGTTCGCGGTGGAAGGCATCACAGACCACATGGTGGCATATGAAAGGACCGTCAAAGACGGCAAGTACGAATGCAATTATGTGCTTGTCAACCTCTCCGAGGTTGCAAACACTGAAAAGAAAATACCGAGGGAATGGATCAATGCAGACGGGACCGGGCTCACGCAGGATTTCATCGATTATGCCCTGCCTCTTATCGAAGGAGAATCTAAACCGCCCATCGAAGATGGACTGCCCCGTTTTGCAAAGCTTAAAAAAGTACTGTATAAGGCGGACTGACGAAAAGACTGACCGGAAGTATGTAGAAAGAGGTTACCGTATCGGTAACCTCTTTTATTACATGGTAAACTTAATGTTTTATCGTCCTTCCTTCTTCGATATCCCGTATCCTCGACCGGGCAGAGCTGGCCAGGCTGGATCTCGGGGCGATTTCGATTACAGCATTGAAATATTTCAATGCCTCTTCCTCGGCAGCTTCTTTTGACGGGTACTGGGACAGGGCTACGGCTTTGCCTCCCCAGTAGTATGTATCGGCCGCTATGCTCGGCTTGTTTTCCATCTCTTCGATTATTTTTATAGCCATCCTGAATTCGTCAGCGGCTTCCCTGTATACGTCGGCACAACGGTTTTTCTCATTTGAATTATAGATGGATTTTGCCGATTCATAGAATTGTGTCACTGCCCTGGGTTTGCACTTGTCATTCAATTCTCCGATCGCAGCGGCAATATCATCGGGTTTTTCCACACCCGCGTAATCCCTTTCAATTTTTACGACCACATCTTTATATTTGCCTTCATAGTACATAGCCTGAAGGTCACGAAGTATCCCGCTCCAGGAAACATAGTCCTGGTACTTTTTATTAAGCGCCTTCTCGGTCTCATTGGCCTGTCTCAGGGCTTCGTTGGCTTCATTCAGACGCGTGGTAAGTTCCAGGTTTTCCGCTTCAAGCTGCTTGAGCTGCGGAGAACTGTCGGCGTTTCTTTTAAAGAGATTGCCCAGGTCGATCCTTATGGGGCTGCTTTCAGGCACTGCTATCCAGACAAGGCACATGGCAAGGATACCAACAAGCGCGCCAAGGATATATTTCAGATAATAGGGAGGGTTGCTTTTCTCAGGGGAAATGCCTATCTTTACCCATTCAGCCACGCTGCCGGCTCTCCCCGCGCGTTTCGATTTTCCGGCCGAAACCTCATCCGTCGAGATTTTTCCGTCCAGCTGGTCCAGGTATCTTGAAGCCCGTATACTGTTGTCATCCATTTGAATGACCTTATTGAACATACTGCGGGCTTTTTCCTCATCATCAAGTTTAAGGTAACAGATTCCCATCAGGTTCATGGCTTCGTAGAACGCGGGATAAAGGGCTATAGCCTTTTTCAGCGCTATTATGGCTATGTCTTCGTTGCCGTTTCTTAAATCTTCAAGGGCTTTGTTATAAAGATCGATGGCATTCTTCATGTCGTCGGGTATTTTGCCTATTTTTTCTTCAACATTGAC
>DUSJ01000178.1 GCA_012842645.1 Clostridiaceae bacterium
GGGGCAAGAGGCCCTTCAAGCGATGTCAGAACGTCTCCGACAGTTATTTCCGATGGGGCTTTGGCCAGGATATATCCGCCGCGGGAACCCCTGACGCTTTTAACTATCCCTGCCCGCCTTAATACAACAAAGATCTGAAGTATATACTCCTCGGGCAGCCGGCATCTTTCCGCTATGTTTTTTATGGTTTCCGGCTGACCGGAGCCGTGGAGCGCCAGGTCAACCAAGGCATGAAGGCCGTATCTGCCTTTCGTTGATATTTGCATATTACATGACCCCGGTATTTTGCTATTTTAATATTTTAACTGCTCCAACTGGCTCAGGTCGTATGGTGTTTCCTGGTATACATAGTAGTTCAGCCAGTTTGAGAAAAGCAGGTTGGCATGGCTTCTCCAGGTAACGACAGGGATATTCGAGGGATCATCCCCGGGGAAGTAATTCTTTGGGATCTTTATATCCAGGCCTTTTGCAATATCCCTTTCATACTCGCTTTTCAAAGTGTCCCTGTCATATTCGGAATGGCCTGTAACGAATACCTGGCGTCCGCCCCTGGTTTTTATAATGTATATTCCTGCTTCTTCCGAATCCGAAAGGATATCAAGCTCGCTGACTTTTTCCACGTCTTCCCGCTTTATCTCGGTATGCCGTGAATGGGGGGCGTAGAAATATTCATCGAATCCGCGCAGGAGCATGGTGTTAGGTTTGCATATCCGGTGCCTGAAAACGCCGAAGATCTTTTCATTCAGTGGATATTTCCTGATGCCGTAATGATAGTAAAGCCCGGCCTGGGCGCCCCAGCAGATGTGGAATGTGGAATAAACATTCTTTTTGCTCCACTCCATTATATCGACCAGCTCATTCCAGTAAGTGACCTCCTCAAATTCCATCAGCTCGACAGGAGCGCCGGTGATTATAAGGCCGTCGAATTTTTCATTCCTAACATCATCAAAGTACTTATAAAACTTTGTCAGATGCTCGGGAGGAGTATTTTTGGAAGTATGGGTCCTGGGATGCAGCAGTTCCACCTCAACCTGCAGGGGAGTATTGCCGATAAGGCGAAGAAGCTGAGTCTCGGTCACGATCTTCGTGGGCATAAGGTTAAGAATGGCGATCCTCAGGGGCCTTATATCCTGGTGTATTGCCCGCTGCTCTGTCATAACGAAGATATTTTCATTGTTCAGAGTTTCTTTTGCTGGAAGGTCATCCGGTATTTTAATCGGCATATCAGATCCTCCGTATAAAAAAGAATAACCTTGAATTCCTATAGATTTACTCATGTATAATTATCGTATATTGTAGGATATTATAACACATATATGTAAAATGTGAAGAGATAAAAATAATTTTTTTCATCTGTCACTTCAGGATGAGTCACATAACATTCCCGGCGCTTCCGTATGTTAATGCATATGCTGTGCGTGGAAACAACATGAAAAATATGGTATTATAGAAATGCCCCTTTACAAAATCCCTCCATCAGCTGGAATACCATGGTGATAATCAATGATAGAGCCGGATAAAATCCTGAACAATATTGCAGAGACTTTTAAGACGCTTTGCGGGAATAAAGAGCTGTTTGAAAGGATAGTGGAGGAGTTTCCCTATCCCATCCAGGTTCATGATACCGAAGGAACATCCGTATATATCAACAAGGCTCTGATGAAAGAATATAACCTTACGGATCCCTCCATGGTTATCGGTAAATACAATATATTTAAGGACCCCAGTATTATTGCCATGGATTACATTCCTGAAATCAGACGGGTATTCAGGGGAGAGACCGCTTATTTTTACGATATAAGAGTACCCCTCGAAGATATTATCCGGAGGTACGGCATAAAAGACCTGGATACAATAGCCATATACCAGGACATAACGATTTTCCCTATAAAAAATAACGAAAACAGGGTGGTCTGTATTGCCGCGCTCCTTATCAACAGGCGTGTTTACAGAGGCAAGGAGGAAATCGAAAAGGCCAAGGAGTACCTTGAAACCCATTGGCTTGAGAAGTTCGATCTGGGTGCGACGGCCAAGGTTGCCTGCCTGAGCAGGGCACATTTTATAAAGCTGTTTAAAAGGCATACCGGCATGACGCCTTATGATTATTATTTGAATTACAAAATCGACAGGTTAAAGGAGAAACTGCTGGATCCCAATCTTTCCATCATCCAGGCTTTCGCTGCCTGTAACATGAACTATAACGGGCATACTGCCGGGCTTTTCAAAAACAAGACCGGGTTCAGACCGTCCGAATACAGAAAAATATTAAAGAAATCTTCTTAAAACACTTTCTGTACTTTTTTCAATAATACCTTTTATATCCATTCAGCCATAAAACCATTATAGTATTACAGATAAGAGGGCATTTCTGCGATATGTTTACATTTCCGAAAAAGGCAATGGTAAATCATATATTGAACTGACAATGGATTATAAATAATAAACTGCATATAGTATTGTTAATTACTCCCCCTAATCAAATTGCCATACTATGACTGTTGTGTTAGTATAAAAAATGGTACGCATAGTATGGCGAATTTCTTTTCAGAAAAGGAGAATAGCTTATGAAGTTTTCCGAAATGCCTTATAAAAGACCTGATATCGAGGCCGTGACAGAAAAGGTCAATGCCATCATAGCCAGGATCAATAACGCTAAATCCGCCGATGAGCAGCTTGAAGCCCACAGGGACTTTACCGGTCTTTTCAAAAACATTGATACAATGGGCACTTTGGCTTATGTCAGGCATACCATGAACACCGAAGATGAGTTCTATGACAAGGAAAAAGAATTCTTTGACGAGAACGAGCCAATATTGCAAAATTTAAGGTTCGCTTTTTATAAAGCTTTCACTGCTTCAAGGTTCAGAAAGGAACTGGAAGAGAAACTGGGATCGGTGCTATTTAAAAACGCGGAACTTGAGCTCAAATCATTCGATCCTGCCATAATACCCGAACTGCAGGAGGAAAACAGGCTCGTTACCGAGTATGTTAAGCTGATGGCATCGGCACAGATAGAATATGACGGCAAAAAGCTGAACCTGTCGCAGCTTGGGTATTACATGGAATCGCCTGACCGTAATGTCAGGAAAGAAGTGTTCAGGAAGCGCACTGAATTCTTCCTTGAAAACAGCGAGAAATTCGATGAGATCTTTGACAAGCTGGTAAAGGTCCGCACCGCGATGGCCAGGAAGCTTGGTTTCAGGGACTTTGTCGAACTTGGCTACCTGCGTATGACAAGAAACTGCTACGGCCCCGACGAAGTGGCTTCGTTCAGGGAAGAAGTAAAGAAGCATTTCGTTCCTCTCACGCTGAAGATTGAAGAAAAGAGAAAAGAGATGCTGGGGCTTGACAAGGTGACTTTCATTGATCTGCCGCTGTATTTCAGGGAAGGCAATCCGAAACCCCAGGGAACACCCGAGTATATTTTTGAATCGGGCAAGAAGATGTATGATGAATTATCGGAAGAAACAAGGGAATTCTTCCGTTTCATGCTGGACAATGAACTGCTGGACTGCCTGACCAGGAAAGGAAAGGCTCCGGGCGGATATATGACATTCATACACGATTATAAATCTCCATTCATTTTTGCCAATTTCAATGGGACCAGCGGCGATATAGACGTGCTGACCCATGAAGCGGGGCATGGCCTCAACGGGTACCTTGCGAGGAATATCGGGATCCTGGAGTACCTGAGCCCGACATACGAAGCCTGCGAAGTCCACTCCATGAGCATGGAGTTCTTTACCATGCCGTGGATGAAACTGTTCTTCGGGGACAAGACCGAGAAATATAAATACATGCATTTTGCTTCGGCCCTTACATTTGTGCCATACGGCTGCGAAGTGGACGAGTTCCAGCATATCGTTTACAGGAATCCCGACATGACGCCCCGGGAACGCAAGGAACTTTGGATGCGCCTTGAGAACGAGTACAGGCCGTATATTGATTACGAGGATGACGAATTCTTCGGAAAGGGCGGCCGTTGGCAGGCCCAGACCCATATCTATAAAACACCGTTCTATTATATCGACTATTGCCTGGCCCAGACCTGCGCGCTTCAGTTCAGGTTCCTGATGGACGAAGACTTCAGGTCGGCCTGGGAAAAATACCTTGACTTCAGCAAGAAGGCAGGAACGATGACTTTCACCGATCTTCTGAAAACCTCGGGACTGCGTTCTCCTTTCGAAAAAGGCTATATTAAGGAGATCTGCGAGAAATCCGAAAAAGCGCTTGAAGCAATGAAAACAGAATAATAAGGGCAGACAGGGGACGAATCCCCTGTCTGTTTTTCTTAACGGGTTAAACACGGCACTGTGCGAAAACCGATAAGCTCGCTGCAGGCTACATCAGCTGTAATCAGTTTCGTACAGTCTGGCGATGAGATGGTTTTTGCGCTCACGATTATTGGGTATATATTAAATTAAGTTTTTATTCTTACATGGACGGAGAGGAAAAGGGTATGGAAAAAGCCAAATCTTCGGGGAAAAAGAAGAAGAAACTGAGCTCCGTCGAGCTCTCCCTGCTCTGCCACCAAATGGCCCTGGTTTTCCAGTCCGGGGCAAATCCTGTAGAAGGGCTTCCCCTGCTGGCTGAAGATATTTCTCATCCTGAGCTTAAAGCCGCGCTGAAAAGCATATCTGAGAGCATCATCGACGGAATGACGATGTACCAGGCGTTTTCTCTCGACGGAAGCTTTCCTGATTACATGCTCCAGATGATTAAGATAGGCGAGGCGACGGGTACCCTCGATACTGTCATGGAAAACCTGTCGGAATATTATGAGACTGAAGCGGAACTGAATAAACGAGTCAGGAACGCAGTTACCTATCCGGCTGTGCTTGCAGTGCTTATGATTGGCGTGATTTGCCTGATGGTGCTCAAAGTGATACCGATGTTCGGAGAGATCGTAGCAGGCCTTGGAGGTCAGGTCCCCAAAGAAGCTGCATATCTGTTCCAGTTTACCGCGAACCTTCAGAAGGTGCTTCTTATCATCGCAGCGATCGCAGTGCCGGTCATACTCCTGCTGAGCATCTTTTTCAAAACCCCGTCGGGCAGCAGGATTTTCGACCGTATCAAGGTACATAATCCCATATCAGGCTCGCTGTATAAAAAGATTATTGCCTCAAGATTAGGGCTTGGGCTGAGTCTTACAACAAGAAGCGGCATGCACCTTGTTGACGGTTTCAATATAGTTAAGGGCCTGATGCGGAACAGGTATGTGTCAGCAAAACTTGACGAAGCTTCCCGCAAGATTTCGGAAGGCGAATCATTGTCGGATGCCATCAGGAATACAGGCATATTCCCGGCCATGTTTGTCAAAATGCTAAGGACAGGCGAAAGATCCGGCAACATCGAAGGTATGATCGGGAAAATATCAAGGGTCTACGGAAAGGAAGCCGAAACGTCGCTTCAAAGGTTCAGCAGGCTCATTGAACCGGCGCTTGTATCAGTCTTGTCGGTAGTCCTTGCCGCCTTAATCTTATCAGTGCTTTTGCCGCTTATCAGCATGATGTCTTCTATCGGGTAGGGGGCGATGTTTTGATAAAGAGAGATTTTTCAGGCTGGATCCCGTTTTTGTTTATAGCTGTCATGGTAATAATCGCGCTTTATTCGGTCCTGACCATGGACAAAGTAGTATCGTGGAACAGCGATGCCCAGGCGGCAAGAATAAAAGAGGCAATTGAAATGGCATGCGTCCAGTGCTATGCGATAGAGGGCAGTTATCCGCCGGATCTTGAGTACCTGCGGGACAACTATGGCATCGTGCTCGATCATGACAGGTATTACTATTATTACGAAGTATTCGCATCCAACGTGATGCCTGTGGTGGAGGTCTATGAAAAGGGTTCCTGATATGTCAAGTATCAATATTAAACAGAACAGGGGACGGGTCCTCGTCGAGACCATCGCGGCAATGCTTCTGCTGGTTCTGCTGGGAGTAGGGTGCTTCAGCCTTGCCGCGTCGGCCGTGGGCGCTTATCAAAGGCTTCATGACTCAAAAGTCAATGCTGCGGAGCTCAGGATTGCATGTTCTTTCATAACGACGAAAATACGTCAGTACGACATGACAGGATATCTGGAAGTAAAACCTGATCCGGTCAGCGGGAAAAATGCCCTTGTGATCCACGAACCGATAGACGGCACCATATACGATACATGGATCTTCCATTATGACGGCACCCTTTACGAGGCCATCACACTGGAGAACGAGGATCCGGAAACAGAAATCAGCCAGCCCGTGGCAAGGATCGATTATTTTGATATAAGTTATGACGAAAAAGACCGGGGCATCTGTTTCAGCATTGGAATTGACGGCTACGGGACTTATGACAGTTTTGCAAAACTAAGATCGAATTAGCAGGTGAAACACCGTGAAGAAAAACTCAAAAGGATTTACGCTGGCAGAAATGATAATTGCGCTTTTTGTCCTTGCCATCCTGGCAGTTGGGGCATTAAGGCTTTTTGTCAATGCCCGGACTGTTCACTGGAAAGCGGTTGACCTGGACAGGGCGGTATTTGAAACTAACCGTATGATAGAGGAGTTCCACATAAATGGCAGATCCCTTGATGAAAGGTTTGCCGCATATTATGACGAAGAGTGGAAACCTGCGGAAAAAGACGGTGACTCGGCCTGCTATGCCATATACGGAAGCATGACTCCGCTTTCCGAAAAAGAAAAAGGCCTTTACCATCTGGACCTGAGGGTAGTCAGGCTTAAGCCCTATCCCTTTGAAAAGGAAAATGAGGCGGAGATATATAGCATATCATCAATTATCGAAGATTCGACCATATGGAGTGAAAACCCATGAAAAGCCTGAAATCGGAAAGAGGAAGCTCCACTGTTTTAATATCACTGTTTTTGCTGGCGCTGGTCGTGTTCGCGGCAGCCAGCATAGTTTCTTCTGCGTCCGAGCTCAGGCTTGCGCGCAGGAACGCTGAAACCAACAAGATATATTATTCCCTCGACGCTGAAGGGAAGCGTTTCCTATATAAGGTCAAATCTGCCGTCAGGAAATCCCTTGACAGCTCAGGCGGCGAACCGGAACTTTTTTACCGGTTGCTGGAGAACAGCCTTGATCAAGACATCATATACAGGAAAAATCCCGATGGCTTGACAATAACGGCAGAAAGGACAATAATACTCAGGGTGGATTCCTATGACAGGCATCTTGACATAAAGGTATTGATTTCTGCGCCTGACAGGGGAAGCACGGTAAACGACATCTGTTTGGTAACTGAGTGGAAAATGTGGAATGAACCCTTCGAGTATGAAAACACTGTAGATCTCTGGGAAGGAAATCCGTAATGGAACAGGCAAACTATACGATAAAGGACCTTTTGGGAACAGCGATTGAAAAAGGAGCATCGGACCTTCATATAACAGTGGGCGTGCCCCCTCTTATGAAAGTCCGGGGAGAGTTTGAGCATATCGGCGACAGAAACCTCGGCCCCGATGATACCAGGGCGCTTGTCAGGGAACTGTTTGAGGACGAGGAGTCGTTCAATCAATTCTTATCAGTCGGGGATAAGGATTTTTCTCTTTCCATATCCAGGCTGGGACGATTCCGCGTGAACACGTTCATACAAAGGGGATCGCTTGCAGCCGCCATTAGGGTGGTTTTCACCGAACTGCCTGATCCGAAGGAACTCCTGATACCTGATGCG
The DNA here is from genome assembly GCA_012842645.1 of Clostridiaceae bacterium. Lineage (GTDB taxonomy): Bacteria > Bacillota > Clostridia > DSM-8532 > DSM-8532 > DTU059. The sequence continues at coordinate 7,666 of DUSJ01000178.1, forward strand.
GTTCTAAGGATGCACCAGCTGAACAAGGGGCTTGTGCTCGTTACGGGTCCGACGGGCAGCGGCAAATCGACTACCCTCGCATGTATTATCGACCTTATCAACAGTACGAGGAAATGCCATATACTGACCCTTGAAGAACCTATTGAATTTCTCCACCGCCATAAAATGAGCGTGGTCAACCAGAGAGAGATAGGGGAGGACACGCAGAGTTACGCAAGAGCCCTGAGGGCTGCTCTGAGAGAATCGCCCGATGTAATACTTGTAGGCGAAATGAGGGACCTCGAGACCATATCCATAGCCCTGACCGCGGCCGAAAC
>DUSJ01000179.1 GCA_012842645.1 Clostridiaceae bacterium
GACCCTTTTTTAGGTTTGCTTTTCACGGTTATGGACCCGTCGTGAAGCTTTACGATGGATTCCGCCAGATACAGGCCGAGACCTCCGCCTTCATGGTTTCTCGAAAGGCTCTTGTCCACCTGGAAAAACGGCTTGAATATTTTATCCAGAAGATCAGACGGAATTCCGGTGCCGGTGTCTTTCACGCTTATGTAAACCTTGTCCTGTTTCAAACTTATCTCGACTTTTATGGTTCCCCCCTCGGGAGTGAACTTGATGGCGTTTGAAAGCAGGTTTATGATGACCCGGGACAGCTTGTCCTCGTCAAATACGGTTACCAGTTCTTTTATGCCTGATTTGAACTTAAGCGTCAATCCCTTTTTTTCAGCGTACGGCTTTGCGCTTTCTACGATTTCCCTGACGATGCCTACAATGTCATGATTCGCAAGAAAGAGACAGAAATTGTTGGATTCCAGCCTGGAAACGTCGATAAGATTGTTTACAACCCTGAGAAGCCTGTAGCAATTTTGTTTCATGATATTGTTATACACCTTGAATTTGCCGTGGTTGCTGCGAATGAAAAGATCTTCGCCCATCATCTCGAAGAGTTGAATGGAACCGAGTACTACATTGATGGGGGTTCTGAGTTCATGGGCAATATAATTCAGGAACATTTCATCTTTGGGGCAAAACTCTCGTACCGAAGCTGACAATGAGTTTATTGACGGGGTATGTGGGATAGGTAATCCAGACGTAATATATTTTTTTGCATCTGGTTTATACAATGTGTTTTTCATAACAGCCTTACCCCCTCTCAGCTTATTTCATTGCCGGACGGCCATGAACCGGTTTATTTTTATTGGTATGTAATATTTATCCACCAAAACATATTTTGTACCACGATGCCATGAAAAGGGGCATAAAATGGTGATATAAAGGAGGAAATATTGGGAAATATATTTTTATCCGTCGCAGTATTCTGCAGAAAGTATCGTTTCTTGCCTTTTATGATGCCTTGGGTTATGATTTATAGTGGCAAAAAGGATTCTGCATATACAGTTTTTACATAATCTGTCCATGGAGGTCGGAATGCTTCGCATTCCAGTAGAAAAAATGCGTTTGGAAATAGATGAAAGCATACTTTTGAATGTTGAAAAACCTGCGAAATACATCGGAAACGAGTGGAACATGGTAAAAAAGGATCCTGACTCGGTCAAGGTCCGTTTTGCCTTCTGTTTCCCCGACGATTACGAGATCGGGATGTCCCACCTGGGCATGAAGATACTGTACCATATAATGAACAAAAGGGATGACACATACTGCGAGAGGGCTTTCGCGCCCTGGGCCGACATGGAGGAAAAGCTGAGAGAAAGGCATCTTCCCCTGTATACCCTTGAAACCTATACGCCCCTTTCCGAGTTCGACTTTGTGGGTTTCACCCTCCAGTACGAGATGAGCTATACCAATGTTCTCAACATGCTGGATCTCAGGGGCATTCCAGCCCTTGCAAAGTACCGCTCGGAAGGCATGCCTTTTGTCATAGCGGGAGGGCCGTGCGCCTGCAATCCCGAACCCCTGGCGGACTTTATCGACATGTTCGTTATCGGCGAAGGCGAAGAAGTGATCAACGAGATAATAGATGAATATATAGCATGGAAGGATGCCGGAGGTAAAAGGGAAGAGTTCCTTAAAAGGGCTGCGAAGATAGAAGGGGTCTACGTTCCGTCGCTATACAAGGTATATTATTACGAGGACGGCACCATAATGGACGTAATACCCGAATCGCCGGACGTGCCCGACACTGTTAGGAGGCGGATCATAAAAGACCTTGATTCCGCATATTTCCCCGACGATATAATAGTGCCGTATATCGGGACGGTCCACGACAGGGTAATGCTGGAGCTTTTCAGGGGCTGCATACGGGGATGCCGTTTCTGCCAGGCCGGCTTTATTTATCGCCCCGTAAGGGAGAGGAGCCCTGAAAAGCTTTATGAACTGGCAAAATCATCCGTGGAAAAGACGGGTTACGAGGAAATATCGCTGGTATCGCTGAGCACGAGCGATTACTCTGCGCTTCCGCAGCTTTGTGACAGCCTTATCGGGTTCACAGAGGACGAGAAGATAAGCCTGTCCCTTCCGTCCCTGAGGGTTGATAATTTTTCCCTGGGACTCATGGAAAGGGTCTCGAAGGTCAGGAAAAGCGGTCTTACCTTCGCTCCCGAAGCCGGCACCCAGCGGCTCAGGGACGTGATCAACAAGGGCGTGACCACCGAGGATCTCATTGCTTCGGTAAAACTGGCGGTGGCCGGCGGCTGGAACCAGGTAAAACTTTACTTCATGATAGGACTTCCTACCGAGACCATGGAGGACGTGGAAGGGATCGCCAACCTCTGCCTCAGTCTCCTGGAAGCATGCAGGGAACTGCCGGGCGAGTTCAATAAAACCCTTAACATAACACTGAGTACATCGTGCTTCGTTCCCAAGCCTTTCACGCCGTTCCAGTGGGAGCCCATGGAGGATATATCCAGCCTGATGGAAAAGCAGCGCTTCCTGAAGGATTGCATAAAGAAACGTACAAGGAATATCAGGTACAATTATCATGACGCTAAACTGAGCCAGCTGGAGGCCGTGCTCGCAAGAGGGGACAGGAGGCTGGGCAACGTCATATACACCGCATGGAGAAAAGGCTGTAAGTTTGACGGCTGGGACGAATTTTTCTCCTGGGACAAATGGATGGAGGCCTTTTCCGAATGCGGGCTGGATCCGGCTTTCTATGCCCACAGGAGAAGAGAGTTCATTGAGGTCCTGCCCTGGGACCATATCGATATGGGAATATCGAAAGAATTCCTCAGA
>DUSJ01000180.1 GCA_012842645.1 Clostridiaceae bacterium
ACGGCCATTCTTGAACTGAAACTTATCGCCGATGTGGGACTCCTTGGTTTTCCGAATGCCGGAAAATCAACCCTCCTTTCAATGGTGTCTTCCGCCCGGCCCAAAATAGCCAATTATCCTTTCACGACCCTGTCCCCGAACCTTGGCGTGGTTTCCATGGGCGAGGGCGAGAGCTTTGTTATGGCCGACATACCCGGTCTTGTCGAAGGAGCCCATGAAGGAGCCGGGCTTGGTCATAAGTTTTTAAGACATGTTGAGAGAACGAGGCTGCTGATCCACGTGGTCGACGTTGCCGAAACAGACGGCCGGGATGCCGTTTCGGATGTGGACGTGATAAACCGGGAACTCGAGATGTACAACCCCGAGCTGGCCAAACGGCCCCAGCTCATCGCGGCCAATAAGATTGACGCCCTCTATGAAACAGAAAAGCTGGAAAAATTCAAAGCCGAGATGGAGAAGCGGGGATACAGGGTATTTGCGATTTCCGCGGCCACCGGGCAGGGCGTGGACGAGCTGATGAGATACACTTACGAGCTTCTGAAAACACTGCCTGAAGTGGTCATTTTCGAACCTGACCAGGATGTCGGGTCTGGCGTTAAAGAAGAACCACCGTTTACGATTAGACGGGAAAACAACGTTTATGTCGTCGAAGGTCCGTGGGTGACCAAGCTGCTCGGATCGGTCAACTTGAATGACAGGGAATCCCTCCAGTACTTCCAGCGTGCCGTCAGAAACATGGGAGTCATCGAAGCCCTTGCGGAAAAAGGCATCAGGGAAGGGGATACCGTCAGGATGGGCGAAATAGAATTTGATTATATACCGTAGGAGAAGGATATGCTGACAGGAAAACAGAGAAGTTATTTAAAGAGCCTGGCCAATGGCATACCGGCCATATTCCAGGTAGGAAAATACGGGATTGACGAAAATGTCCTGCGCCAGTTCGAGGAAGCCCTTGAGGCACGGGAACTGGTAAAGGCAAGCGTGCTCAGGAACTCGGAATATACGGCGCGGGAAGCGTGCGAGGAGATAGCCCGGGCTCTCGGTGCCGAAATAGTGTCGGTCATGGGGAATAAGTTCGTCCTTTACAGGGAATCGGCAAACAACAAGGTAATCGAGCTGCCATAGGCGCGCCGCTTTACATTTATATCTCTGGAGATGAAGCTATGATTTGGTTCGGACCCGCGGGAAATTCAGACAGCTTTTACGAACAGGGCCATGCCCACTCGTGGGAGATGCCCCAATGGCTCAGGGACATGGGGCTAAATGCTTACGAGTACCAGTGCACAAAGAGCGTGAACATAAAACCTGAAACAGCCGGAGAAATCGGCGAAAAAGCCAGGGAATGCAATGTCCGCCTGAGCGTCCATGCCCCGTACTACATCAACCTTTCGAGCACTGAAAGGGAGAAAAGGGACAACTCGGTAAGATACATCCTGGATACCCTGAGAATAGCCAGGACAATGGGCGCGTCACGTATCATAGTCCATCCCGGATATGTGTCGGGAACGAGCCGCAGTACCGCGGTGGAACTTGCCCTTGCCACACTTAAGGAATCCATCGATAAGGCTGAAGAACAGGGCCTTTCCGATATAACGCTGTGTCCTGAAGTCCTGGGGAAGAACAACCAGCTTGGCAGGCTCGAGGAAGTGATGGAGCTTTGCGGCCTTGACAAAAGGCTGATCCCCTGCCTTGACTTTGCCCACCTGCATTCATTAACCCAGGGCGGGATGAACACCGAGGAAGACTTCGAAAAGGTTTTCGAGACAGTCGGAAAAAACCTTGGGAAAGACAGGCTGAAAAACGTCCATATCCATTTCAGCCGCGTCGAGTACGGAAAAGGCGGGGAAAAGAAACACTGGTCCTATTCCGACACGGAATACGGGCCTGATTTCGACCCACTTGCCAGGGTTATTCTAAAACTCGGCCTGGAGCCGGTCATAATATGCGAATCGAGGGGAACCATGGCCGAAGACGCTCTGACCCTGAAGAATATCTTTTTCAGGGAAGCCGCCGAACTGGCTAAAAAATCACGGCCAGAAGCACGGTCACAATAAGCGGGAACATGATCAGCACAAGATTCATGACCGACAAAGCGAAAGTGTCCTTCTTTGTCTGGAGCTCAAAGAAAGCCTTGACATTTTTATATACCTTGTATGCCGCAAGCAGCGTCAACAGGGATACCGGTGGGAGATAACCAAGGATAACGCACAGTATGATATCCAGGTAAGATAATATATAGATTGCGGCGAACAAATAAAGGGCCTTTCTTCTTCCGATCAGGATAGGCAGGGTATAGCGCTTGTTGGTGAAATCGTCCTCTATGTCGCAGATATTGTTGGCAAGCATGATGTTGGCTATACAGAATACCGCGGGAAGTGATGAAAGCAGTATGGGCAGGATCAGCGCCCAGTTCAGCGAAAGGTTGATTATTTCTCCTTCCAGGGCCAGGCTGATCGGCTTCTGGCCATAAATGGACGCATACACCACCAGGAACGGGATCATCAATCCCATGGTGCCGCCCGAAAAAATCTCGCCAAGCGGAGTCCGGGAAACAGGCAGAGGTCCTGCCGAGTATATGATACCGATACCGAAGCACATCATGCCCAGCATCAGCATCCATATATCGCTTCTTATGAATGTCAGCACCCCGAATGCCGTCGCAAGGGTAAAGAGGGTGATTATCGTGATTATCACGGTGCTTTCCCTGAGCTTGTACTTGCTTATGGCGTTGTGGAGCTCGTAGTTGTATCCTTCCCTTTTTATCGCCCTCTTGTAGTCCTTGTAATTGTTGAGGGCGGTCGTGAACATATCGAAGCAGAGCATCGATATGAAGAAAAACAGTACTGACAGAACATTAAAAGTTCCGTACCTGAAAAGGGTATAGACTACGCCGAATGCAAAAGGCGTAACGCTGGCTATTTTTGTCTGTATTTCAACGAGTTTCAAAAAACTTTTTATGCTCATGATCCATATTCACCCAACGGACAGATTATACCTGACCAGTCGTAATACGTAACCGGCCATGCGGTTTTATCGACAATAATTATATCATATGTTTCTTTTCACGCATCCTGTTTCTCTTTTCCGTTACGTATAAATTATGCCCTGTTTGTTGATGGTTTCAGTCAAATCGGATAAAATTAATTGTTGAAGACTGTTCTTTGGTTCGCCGGCAGGCATGCGGCATGACATAATTCTTTCGCTGTCTGCCGGGAAATGAAAGGGGCGTCGGCAATGATAAGGATAAGAGTGATAAACGGACCCAATCTAAACCTGCTGGGCACAAGGGAGCCGGAAATCTACGGCAGCCTGAGTCTGCAGGACATCCAGCGGAGACTGGAGGAGGAAGCGAAGGAGCAAGGCATCGTCCTGGATTTTTACCAGTCGAACCACGAAGGCGATATAGTCGATAAAATACAGGACGCCCTTTCGGCGGGCTTTGACGGGATTATAATAAACCCGGGCGCTTTTACCCATTACAGCTATGCTATACGCGACGCCATCAGCGCTGTAAAACTGCCCGCCATTGAAGTGCACCTGTCAAATATCCATGCCAGGGAGGAGTTCAGGTCAAAGTCGGTTGTAGCTCCTGCCTGCATCGGGCAGATATGCGGCCTGGGGGCGGACGGGTATTCCCTGGCGCTGCTGGCGCTGCATAAAAAGCTGAGGAGATCCTAACACGATGATTGATTTATGTAATCCTGGTTCGCTCCGTTTCGTTTCGTCCAAGGGATGACATATGAAAGGAAGCAATAGTATGGACAAAAGACTTCAGAAAGTAAGGAAACTGCTTGAGGAAAAGAATCTGGACGCGTGTATTATCACCGGAAGGCCGAATACGATCTATTATTCAGGCTTTACAGGGTCCACTTCCATGCTGCTTGTAGGACTGGAGAAAGCATGGCTGGTGACAGACTTCAGGTATACCATACAGGCCAGGGGCCAGGTCACTAAAGATATAGAGGTAGTCGAGCAGCAGGAGAGCTTTTACAAAACGATCAACGGCATCATTTCCGAAAACTCCATCGAAAGCATTGGCTTTGAAGGCAGCGTTCTCACATTTTCAGAGTACCAGAAAATGAAGATCAGCCTTACAAAGGCCAAAAGCCTGGTAAACCTTGAAAACGCGCTCGACAGGTTCAGGATGATCAAGGATGAGGAAGAGATTGAATTGATCCAGCAGGCGGTACTGCTTGGAGACAAAGTTTTCGACCATATCGTGAAATTTATTAAACCCGGTATGAAAGAGACCGAGGTATCGGCTGAGATCGAGTACATGATGAAGAAACTGGGGGCAAAAGGTCCGTCCTTTGAAACCATAGTCGCGGCCGGCCACAGGTCGGCCATGTGCCACGGAACCGCTACCGATAACGTAATTAAGCGCGGCGATGCCGTTGTGCTGGATTTTGGATTAATTTACCTCAATTATTGTTCCGATATGACGAGAACAATATTTATTGGAGAGCCTGACAAGGAGCTGACAAGGATATACGGCATAGTAAGGGAAGCCCAGGAAGCGGCCCTCGCAGGGATCCGCTCAGGCATGAAGGCTTCGGATGCCGACAGGATTGCCAGGGACATCATTGCGAGAGCAGGCTATGGAGACGCATTCGGGCACAGCCTCGGCCATGGAGTGGGCGTGGAGATCCACGAGGAGCCCAGGCTGTCGGTAAAGAGCAAGGACATACTTGCCGACGGCATGGTGTTCTCGGTGGAGCCGGGCATCTATCTTGAAGGCCTTGGCGGCGTAAGGATTGAAGACATGGTGGTGCTGGTCGGCGGAAAAATCCGGAATTTCACCACAAGCCCCAAGGATATGATAATTATCTAAGTTAGTTCTTGCATAAGGGAGTAATATGTCTTAATATTAAAAAGAAAGATTTTACCGAATTTCTGTAAGAGAGGTATACTTGTATGGTAGTAGCTGGTGATTTTAAAAATGGCGTAACCTTTGAAATGGAAGGTCAGGTATATCAGGTTATTGAGTTCCAGCATGTCAAGCCTGGAAAAGGCGCTGCTTTCGTAAGGACCAAGATACGAAACGTTATCACGGGCGCCACAATTGAACGTACCTTCAGCCCCACAGACAAGTTTGAAAGGGCCCAAATCAACAGGAGAGACATGGAGTATCTTTATAACGACGGGGATCTGGCTTACTTCATGGATACCGAGACATATGAGCAGCTGCCCATAAACATGTCGCAGATCAAGGATTCCCTGGTTTTCGTCAAGGAAAACATGGTTTGCAAGGTCCTTTCATATAAGGATAACGTAATAGGCATCGAGCCTCCCATGTTTGTCGAGCTTGAAGTGACCCATACCGAGCCCGGGTTCAAGGGAGACACCGCGACCGGAACGACCAAGCCCGCCATCGTCGAGACAGGCGCTCAGGTCAAGGTCCCGCTGTTCATCAACCAGGGCGATATCATCCGTATAGACACAAGGACAGGCGAATACCTGGAAAGGGCATGACCGGACGAAACCGCCCGTTAAGTCCCCGGTTTACTTCGCCCTGTGTTTGCGCATAATATCAGAGGTTGACAAAGTAAGTATTCCATTGTAATATTACTAATAAATTATTTTGCCATACTTCGGTTTTACCGCTGTCAGGGCCATGCCGGGCCCATAGCATGCGGTAAAGCAAATAGACCCCACCTTTGTGGAAAGCTCAACAGAGAGGCGAAATCGTGGGCTGAAAGTTTCGCTTGAGTGAGTAGTAGGCTGGGCAACACTATTTGCCATTCCGAAGCAACTTAATAAAAGAGCGGGTGTTATTCTGATAACACCAATGTGGGTGGCACCGCGGGAAGTATTTCTCGCCCCTCAAGAACATTTATGTTTTTGAGGGGCTTTTTTGATATAAAAATAACCCTATCGGAAGGTGAAGAGTATGAGCAACATTTACAGGACCCATAATTGCGGCGAATTGAGGAAAGAACACATAAACCGGAGAGTAAGGCTTGCAGGATGGATCGACTCTATCAGGGACCACGGCGGGGTTATATTTATCGATTTGAGGGATCATTACGGGAAAACCCAGTTGGTGTTCAACGACCAGGAACAGGTAAAGTCATTGGGACGTGAATATGTCATATCAGTCGAAGGGATACTTTGCGAAAGGGACCCGGAGACCGTCAATCTGAAAATAAGCACTGGCGAAGTGGAAGTCAGGGTGGACAGGGTCACTGTCCTGGGACAATCTCTCCGTCAGCTTCCCTTCGAGATTGATTCTTCCCTGCAGACCAGGGAAGAGCTGCGCCTGAAATACAGGTTCCTGGATCTTCGCAATACAAAACTGCATGAAAATATCGTCCTGAGATCCAGGGTAATCAGCTTCCTGCGAAAGAAAATGGAGGAGCTGGGATTTATCGAGATACAGACCCCGATACTGACGGCATCGTCGCCCGAAGGCGCCCGTGACTATATCGTGCCGAGCAGGAAGCATAAAGGGATGTTCTACGCGCTTCCCCAGGCTCCCCAGCAGTTCAAGCAGCTACTGATGGTATCAGGTTTTGACAGGTACTACCAGATAGCCCCGTGCTTCCGGGACGAAGATGCCCGCGCC
>DUSJ01000181.1 GCA_012842645.1 Clostridiaceae bacterium
AAAGCCGGATTATGAAGGCTCGGGAAAAGGCATTTCAGATCTCGCTGTCGTTGATAACAGGGATGAACTGGACAGCCTCGTAAAAAAGAACCTGAGGCTTTACGGGGAGCCCATGCTGGTTGAAGAATTCATCATGGGCCGCGAATTCACTGTCGGTATTCTTGGCAACGGTCCTGACATGACGGTCTTCGAGCCCATGGAAATCTGTTACCTCAGCAGCAGGCGCGAGGATATGATATACAGTTACAGGATAAAGAAAGAATATAAAAACTATGTTGAGTATGTATGTCCCCCGTCTCTCGACAAGGAGATCCTTGATAAAATGAAGAATTTAGCAGCAACCATCTATACTGCCCTTGAATGCAGGGATTTTTCAAGGATCGACTTCAGGCTTTCGGAGGACGGAACTGTTTATTTCATTGAGATCAATCCCCTGCCGGGTCTTGCGCCCGGATACAGCGATTTTCCGATGCTGGCGCAGTTTTGCGGGATGGATTATGAGACACTGGTCATGAATATTCTCAACAGCGGTCTTAAAAGGTATAATATGAAGCCGCTCGAATCGAGGCGTGTTTAAGTGAACAGCGAACTTTCCGATGAATGGAAAAATGTCCTGCCCGAACAGTGGAATGACTGGAAATGGCAGATGAAAAACAGGATTACGACATGCGAACAGCTTTCAAGGATTATTAAACTCACTGATCCTGAAAAGGAAGAGATAAACGAATGTCTCCGGCATTTCAGGATGGCGATAACACCTTACTATGCAGCCCTGATCGACCCTTCCGATCCCGACTGTCCCATAAGAAAGCAGGCTATACCCTCCAAAAGAGAACTGATACATGATCCGGGCGATATGGACGATCCCCTTTGCGAGGACCAGTATTCGCCCGTAGAAGGTATCGTGCACAGGTATCCTGACAGGGTCCTGTTCCTGCTTACGCGCAAATGTTCCATGTACTGCAGGCATTGCACCAGAAGGCGACTGGTAGGCTGTGAAGACTTTTCATTAAGCGATGACAGGATCGAAAAAGCGATAGCATACATAAGGAACAATAAAAAAATCAGGGATGTTCTCCTTTCGGGCGGAGATCCTCTCATTATGCCGGATCACTGGCTTGAAAACATTATTAAAAAGCTCAGGGACATCCCCCACGTTGAAATCATACGCATAGGAACTCGCACACCTGTCGTTCTTCCAATGAGGATAACCGATGATCTGCTTCAGATGCTTAGGCAATATCACCCGATATGGATAAATACGCATTTCAACCACCCGAAGGAGATCACGGATGCGTCATCGGAAGCATGCGCCAAAATCGCCGATGCCGGCATACCGCTTGGTAACCAAAGCGTGCTGCTCCGTGGCGTAAATGACAACGCTGAAACATTGAAGGAACTGTTTACCAAGCTTGTTAAAATACGAGTCAGGCCATATTACCTTTATCAGTGCGATCCTTCAAGAGGTATCAGCCATTTCCGTACGCCAGTATCCAAGGGTATCGATATAATGAAACAACTGCGGGGATTCATAACTGGTTTTGCGGTACCGGAATATGTAATAGACGCGCCAGGCGGTGGCGGCAAAACGCCTGTCAACTCAGACTACATCGTAAGCATTGATGACCGTAATGTCGTATTAAGAAACTTCGAAGGCAGGCTGTTCACCTACACAAACCCTGTGAGTAACGGGGACGGGTACCTTCACTCATTTTGAGTAATGGGGACAGATCTGGGTCAATTGAAAAAGTAAATTCCGATTTGCAAAAGTAAAATCCACAGATTTAATGAAATGAGAAAAGACCTTAAGTTTGCATTGTTTGATTAGAAGAGTTTGATAAACATAAATGGATATAATGTAA
>DUSJ01000182.1 GCA_012842645.1 Clostridiaceae bacterium
CATAACCTACGCGATCCTCAATATCGCCGGAGCCGGTGACGAGATCGTTTCAGCAAGCACTTTGTATGGAGGAACTTACAACCTGTTTTCCATCACATTGCCCAAGCTTGGCGTAAAGACGATTTTTGTTGACCCGGACGATCCTGAAAACTTCAGAAAGGCGATAACCGACAAGACTAAGGCTATATACATCGAAACAATAGGTAATCCCGGAACAAATCTCACCGACATCGAAAAAGTAGCCCAAATTGCCCATGAAAACGGTCTCCCCCTTATAGTCGACAATACCTTCGGAACTCCGTACCTTATCAGGCCTATCGAGTTCGGCGCTGATATCGTCGTCCACTCTGCAACGAAATTCATCGGAGGACACGGCACTTCTATCGGAGGCGTGATAGTTGACTCCGGTAAATTTGACTGGGCAAATAGCGGCAGGTTCCCCGGCCTTACCGAGCCTGATCCATCCTATCACGGATTAAGGTACGTAGAAGCATTCGGTCCCCTTGCTTACATATTGAAAGTCAGGGTCCAGCTTCTCAGGGATACCGGAGCCTGCATAAGCCCATTCAATTCCTTCCTACTGCTCCAGGGGCTTGAGACGCTATCTCTTCGCGTGCAGAAACATGTCTCGAACGCCCAGAAGATCGCGGAGTTCCTTGAAAATCATCCTGCCGTTTCATGGGTGAATTATCCCGGGCTTAAGAGCAGCAAGTACTATCCGCTGGCTCAGAAATACATGCCGAAGGGCTGCGGATCCATCTTCGCATTTGGCATTAAGGGCGGAGTCGAAGCCGCCAAAAAGTTTATAGGCAGCCTTGAGCTGTTCTCACTGCTTGCCAATGTCGCCGACGCCAAATCCCTCGTAATCCATCCCGCATCCACAACCCATTCGCAGCTCAGCGAAGAGGAACAGAGACAGGCTGGTGTGACCCCCGACCAGATCAGGCTCTCGATTGGAATCGAGGATGTTGAGGACCTTATCTATGACCTTGACCAGGCATTGAGAAAGGCTGTTCCCGTATAGAAATAAACCGCTGCCAGGCTGCGCGGAAAATGACTATCCGCATTTTCGCGCAGCCTGGTTCTTTCTGCTGATATTGATAATCCTTATCCCGCTTGGTATAATAAATCGACAGTAATTAACGCAGCAATGGGGTTATCCGTATGAGCAGTATCGTAACCGTCGGGATCGCGGGAGGCACCGGATCCGGGAAAACAACGCTTGCAAACATAGTAAAGGATTACTTCGGCCCTGATGCCGTTGTGATCTCCCAGGATTATTATTACAAATCCTTTGACGACCTGCCTTTTGAAGAACGGAAAAAGATAAATTACGACCATCCGAACAGTTTTGATACAGATCTTATGATCAGCCAGATCAGGGATCTTAAAAACAATAAGCCTATCAACAGGCCCGTTTATTCCTTCATCGAGTTCAAAAGGCTTAAGGAAACTATAACGGTGGAACCAAGGCCGGTCATAATCCTGGAAGGCATATTGCTGTTCAACTGCGCAGAACTGCTTGATCTTATGGACATCAAAGTTTTCGTGGACACCGATTCGGACATCAGGTTCGCAAGAAGACTTATGCGTGATATCCATGAGCGCGGCAGGAACATTGATTCGGTTGTGGCGCAATACTTCAACACCGTAAAACCCATGCACGAAGCTTTTGTGGAGCCCAGCAAGAAACACGCGGACATCATCGTGCCGAAGGGCGGGCTGAACGAAGTGGCCAGTTCCATGATAATAGAGAAGATCAAAAGTCTGATTAATGGACAGCAGTCTACAGGCGAAGGCTGAAAGAGCGGATTCAACCGCCGAAACTCTCTTGACAGAACATTCTTGACAAAGAAATAAAGCGTTTGTATAATAGTAAAGTCTCAAAAACATGTGCCAGTAGCTCAGCTGGATAGAGCAACGGACTTCTAATCCGTCGGTCGGGTGTTCGAATCATCTCTGGCACGCCAAAAAAACAGCCACTCTCAATATTCGAGGGTGGCTGTTTTTATAATAAAACCTCACAAAAACCTCACATATATGTAACCATCATAGCTGTTCCTTCAGCACATTGAACAGAAGATCGATAAGCTCTTCGTTGCGGTCGACTTCACCGTACCGGTCGCTAATCGCAAAACCCTTAAAGGAATCCAGCCCGCCTGCAGGCGGTATTTCAATGGTGAACCCGTCATGCCCCGCTCTCGTGTTTCGCAGAAGTTCGATCAGCTGACCTATATTGAGCAATGGGAGACATTCGTCCTTTAAA
>DUSJ01000183.1 GCA_012842645.1 Clostridiaceae bacterium
TAGAGTCCTTTTAGGTCTCATTCTTTTCATACTAAGTTAACAGAGCCGACAGTGGAGGAAAACCTGAAGATGGGAGCATATCTGAGGAAAGACACAAAGAACATCAAGGAAGACCTCAAGGATGTTTACAAACGTTTCCCACGACTGTTGGAGCGGCGCAATCAGCTTGGAGGTACGCTTTCAGGAGGAGAGCAGCAAATGCTTGCTATAGGACGCGCACTGCTCAGCAGGCCTAAGCTGCTTTTGCTTGACGAACCTTCCCTTGGTCTTGCCCCCCTTATCGTCAAGGAGATTTTTGTAGCTATCAAGGAGATTAATGAAGAAGGCACTACCATTCTATTCGTGGAGCAAAACTCGAGAATCGCATTGTCCACAGCTAACCGCGGCTATGTCATGCAGACTGGTGAAATTGTTATGTCTGATACCTGTAAAAATCTTATGGAGAATGAAGAAGTGAAAAAAGCTTACCTGGGGTGTTGATAATATAATAAACACCGGACTTTTAAATAAAAAAAGAGCTATTTGATTGCATGGTAAATAATATATCATGATCAAGCAGAGTTATTTGATATAAGCTTAAATGCGACAGACTGTGCGAAAATTATTCGCCCAGTCTGTCGCAATAAGATCACCAGACTGGGCGAAACTAATCTATGATAATTTGTCCGCTTTAAATCACAGGCAAGTACACCGCTGCCTGATCTTCCTGGCTTCGAGATAAAACCGCTTTTCCGAGGCTTCGCCCATGGAGAAGGTTTTCCTTGGCAGAGCGCCGTCAAGAATTACGGTTTTGAAAAGGTCGTTTTTATCCATCTTAGAGAGGAAGAAGCCGATATTGCCGGGCTGTTTCCCCAGTTTATCGGTCACGTCTTCGCCATGGATGTAATCAATATTTGCCTGACTGTTGTCTTTCAGGTAATCGTCAAGAAAGGCCTGCAGGGTCCCCACGTCAAGATTGTAAGTCGGATTGTCAACAATTAAATGACCATAGCCTTCAGAGGTGACATATTTTATAACATGACCCGATGAATCGGGCTTTTCTGTTCCTTTTACTATCCTCGCGCCGCAGCCCATGTTTTTATAATATGCCTCGAACGAATCAAGCAAATGCTTGTAATCCACATTGAAAACTACACGGTGGATAGGTTCGAACACAAGGCCGCTGTCATGGACGTTCACGATTTCAACAAGGGCATAACGGGCAGGATGGTCCATAAGCTCTTCTGCCGGCAACGTTTTTTTAAGGTTTTCCCAGCAAACCTTTGCTGTAGCAAGGGAATGATTCCCGTCGCCAACGGCATACAGAAGGACATCCGTGTCATTTTTCAATTCATAGCGGGCCCTGAAGTATTCCCTGTCGGCAAGTTTCGATAAAGCGGCCGCCAGTGCTTCTATATCGCTTTCCCTGTCAACTTTCCATCCTTTTATGTATCCGCTTTGCTTCATCAGTTCGAATGAATAGAGAAGTGAATATGAGGACGACCTGGATACCAGGGGTTCAATGACGGTTTCGTCCGGGTCGTCAATGAGAAGCATGATATGGGGAAGTTCAAGGGGCGCGTTTTCGCGGATCCTGATCCTTGGAGGAAGTCTTTCGATGATGGTACCCTCGGTGGCGCGGATAAGGCTTTGCGAACCCTTGCTGAAATCATACCTTTCAAGATCGACAGATACTATTATTCCATGGCGTTTAAGCCCGCTTCTGAAAGTGCGTTCCACTAAAATTACAGCATCGTTACATTCGTACAATATGTTGTCATTAAGATATGACGTCATGCTGTCATTTATCGACTTTATCCGTTTTGCTTTTTGGTCTTCGGTTTCTGTCTCAAGAAAAACTTCCGGGAAAATCAGCCGAAGGGTGGACGGGCTGTTTCCAACGAACCTGTCGACATCTTCCCAGTATTCCGGTTCGGACGTATACTGGTCGCACGCAACAACCGACCAGCGCTGCATATCGATATCCCGTCGCGGCAATAATACGGATGATATGTTCAGTCCTAACTTGTGCAATGCGTCCCTGAGGGCCGGTTTAAGCATAAAAGCCTCCAAGAGCAGAAAATCTTAAATAATTTTATTTCAACATATTATAACTGTCAAACACTTCATGAATTCATTTATTGATTTTTTGAAATACTAGGATAAAAACAATATAAGCAATAGGACAACAGGAGGTAATCATATGAGAGCAGGATTTGGCGGAGGTCTGATAATAGGTGCCGTAATTGGTGCGGCATTTTCATTGATGGCTGAAGAAAACTTCAGATGGGACAGGTCCGTAAGAGCCATGAAAAGGACCGGGAGAAACATAGGACGCTGCTGCGAAAAAGCATATATGGCTGTAAAACACATGATGTAAAAAGGGGAGAAAACTTCCCTTTATTAAAGAGGTGCTTCGGGGAAACGAAGGACCTCTTTTTTTGCTGTTCTGCGGTTTAAATAACTTATGACTTGCTTGACGCGTGTAACTTGATTTGGGTATACTTATCAATATTGAAGGCTGGAAATAAAAAGTTCAAATGAGATTTTGAAAGGTCGGAAAACAATATGCGAAAGTACGGACTGAACGAATTGAGAGAAATGTATCTGTCATTCTTTGAAAGCAAGGGACATCTTCGACTGCCAAGCTTTTCGCTGGTGCCGGAGAACGATCCAAGCATTCTTCTTATAAACGCCGGCATGACACCACTAAAGCCATATTTTACTGGTAAGAAGATCCCGCCAAGAAAACGGGTCACCACATGCCAGAAGTGTATCCGCACACCCGACATCGAAAACGTGGGTAAAACCTCACGCCATGCCACTTTCTTTGAGATGCTCGGGAATTTCTCCTTTGGCGATTATTTCAAGAAAGAAGCGATACCGTGGGCATGGGAATTCTGCACGAAGGTGCTTGAGATCCCGGAAGAAAGGCTTTATGTATCGGTCTATGAAGAAGACGACGAAGCCTATGATATATGGAACAAGGATGTAGGGCTGCCCCCCGAGAAAATATTCCGTATGGGCAAGAAGGACAACTTCTGGGAGCATGGGACTGGACCCTGCGGTCCGTGTTCCGAAATATACTTCGACAGGGGCGCTGACAAGGGCTGCGGCAAACCGGACTGCAAGGTAGGATGCGACTGTGACCGCTTTATAGAAATATGGAACAACGTGTTTACCCAGTTTGACAAGCAGGA
>DUSJ01000184.1 GCA_012842645.1 Clostridiaceae bacterium
CATGCCGGGATGTCATACCGGGCAACGCAAAGGAGCTCAAGTGAGTGGCGCAGAAAAGATGCACAGCAGGAACACCGACATAAACAGCAGGACATTGATCATAATACCCGCCCACAACGAGGAAAAAAATCTCCCCGGGCTATTCAGGGCCCTTAAAAACACCGAAGGGGATTTTGACATCATTGTTGTAAACGACTGTTCCGACGACGATACCGAATCCGTATGCAGGGCCCATGGAATAAAGGTGATCAGCCTGCCGGTAAACATAGGCATTGGCGGAGCGGTGCAGACCGGGTACCAGTATGCCCTGTCCCATGGCTACGATATAGCCATACAACTGGACGGCGACGGCCAGCATGACCCCGGATACATCCCGCTTTTCATAAAAGAGATCAGGGAAGGCTTCCACCTGTGCATAGGTTCCCGCTTCATCAGGAAAGAGGGTTTTCAGTCATCAAGGACAAGGCGTATCGGGATAAGATTTTTCTCCTTTCTCATCAAACTTTTAACCGGTTTCGAGATAACGGACCCCACCTCGGGTTACAGGGCCTGCAGCAGGGAGGTCATCAGTCTTTTCGCCGGCGATTACCCCAAAGACTATCCTGAGCCTGAAACGGTTGTGACTGTCCTGAAAAACAGGCTGAAAGTGACCGAAATACCCGTGGTCATGAAAGCGAGGGAAAACGGGGCATCATCCATAACCCGCATAAAATGCCTGTACTACATGGTTAAAGTCACGATAGCCATAATCATAGCGTCAGTTTCCCGGAGAAGAGTGGTGACGGAATGTGAGTAACACGTTAAGGATCGTTCTTATAACAGGTTCGGTGCTGTTTTTCGTGTTCATTATCAATATGGTCAGGATAAAGAAACTGGAACTGAAATATGCGCTAATCTGGCTGCTTACAGGCTTCGGTTTCGTTGTGATTTCGGTCTTTCCGCAAACGGTGTTTTTCATTGCCGGCATGCTTGAAATCGAGGTGCCGTCCAACGCGCTGTTCCTGTGTATAATATTCCTTCTCCTTCTCATGGTATTTGCCCTTACTGTCGCGGTTTCCCGCCATGCGTGCCGGATTAAAAAGCTCATACAGGAACTGGGATTGCTGAAGGCGGAAGTAAACCCGTCAGAATGCGCGCCCGCTGACCGGAAAAAGGACCAAAACTTGCCCGAATGATGCGCAAGACTGGTTGTCAAATGCAAGCATATGTGATAACATAACAAATGCCGCAAAATTGCGCTTTACGGTTTTTTGCGGCAGATCCTTGCTCTGTACCCGATACAGGGCCGAACGAGTCCAGAAGGAGGTGACTTAGGTCATGAACAAGTATGAAGCGATCTTCGCGATTTCTCCGGCAGTTGAGGAAGAACAGGTTAAGTCCATAGTTGAGAGGTTCAGCAACCTGGTTTCTGAAAACGGAGAGCTGGAGAAAGTTGAAGAATGGGGCAGGAAGAAGTTTGCCTACGAAGTCCAGGACTTTAAGGAAGGGTATTATGTGCTGATGCATTTTACAGCCAACCCGGATTTCCCCACTGAGCTTGAAAGAAATTTCAAGATCACCGAGAACATCCTTAAGTTCCTGATTGTCAGAAGGAAAGCGTAATCCCGCGCGAATACCCGGAGAGCCAATTAATTATAGGTGGTGTTTTCATGAACAAGGTAATTTTAATGGGAAGGCTTGTTGCTGACCCGGAAACCCGTTATACCCAAAGCAACATCCCTGTGACCCGCTTCAGGCTGGCCGTGAACAGGCCGGGTAAACCCCAGGAAGGGCAGCCCAGCGCCGACTTCTTCCAGATTACGGCCTGGAGATCCACTGCCGAGTTCGTTGGCAAGTACTTCCGCAAGGGCCAGCAGGTCCTGGTGGAAGGATATCTTCGCAACAATACATGGACTGATCAGCAGGGAGTCAAGCACTACAGCGACGACATCTATGCAGAACAGGTTTATTTTGCAGACAGCAAGCGTGACAGCGGGCAGTACGCAGGCGACATGAACGCAGCACCACAGGTTTCTTCACCGGGATTCCAGGGACAAAGACCTGACGATGGGGACGGGTTCTATACCCTGAACGAGGAAGACGAGGATCTTCCGTTCTGAATCCAATTGAAATTTTCCATTTAGTCCGTCATAAATACACGCGATTTATGCCTTCCGCGGGAACAGCGGAAGGCTTTTTTTATAGTGAATATTCTTCATGGAAAATGCCTTTATTAATGTATAATATATAAGTACTTCATCTTTTCACGATTACAGACAAAATACCAGCAGGAGCACGGAACATGCGGATTGGAAACCTTGAACTTCCGGGAAATATTTTTCTGGCGCCCATGGCAGGCGTGACCGATATCCCCTTCAGGCTTCTGTGCAGGGAGCAGGGAGCGTCTCTTGTATACACGGAAATGGTGAGCGCCAAAGCCATGCATTATAACGATGCCGGAACCATCAGGATGACCGAGACCCATCCTGACGAAAGGCCTGTGGCTGTCCAGATTTTCGGGTCGGAGCCGGAAATAATGGCTGAAGCGGCTGCAAGGCTGTCCGGCCGTGATGATATAGCATTAATAGATATCAATATGGGATGCCCTGCCCCGAAGATAGTAAAAAACGGGGAAGGCTGCGCCCTTATGAAGGATCCTTCCCTCGTACGGAGGATCGTCAGGGCAGTCGTTAAAGCCTCTTTGAAACCGGTTACGGTGAAGATAAGAAAAGGATGGGATGAAAAGAACATAAATGCCGTGGAAATAGCGGCCATCTGTGAAGAAGAGGGGGCAAGCGCCGTAACGGTCCATGGCAGGACACGGGAGCAGTATTACTCGGGAAAGGCCGACTGGGCAGTGATAGGAGAGGTCAAAAAGGCCCTTGCCATCCCGGTGATAGGCAACGGAGATATTAAAACACCTGAAGATGCGAAAAAAATGTTGGATATATCTGGATGCGATGGTATAATGATAGGCAGAGGGGCACTGGGTAACCCGTGGATATTCAGTCATATTGGTGAATACCTGAAAAAAGGGGTATATAACATTGGGAAAGATAATAATGTATTATTCGGGACCATCCTGAGGCATTATTCCCTGATGGAACAGTATAAAGGGGAAAGGACAGCTTTGCTGGAAATGAGAAAACATATAGGATGGTACCTTCACGGGCTCCATGGCAGCGCCAGGCTCAGGGCCCAGGTATTCACGGCCCGGAGCAGGGACGAAGTGGTGGAAATACTGAGGAATATATTCAGAAATACTGACTGAAAACCGATATTGTTAAGGGTATATTACATACGGTTGCCTAAAGGCTGGGATAAGTTACATTTTGTTTACACC
>DUSJ01000185.1 GCA_012842645.1 Clostridiaceae bacterium
ATTTTTTCGGCGACCGTCCTTGCCAGGTTTTCTATGACGGGTCTCGTTACTTCCTTTACTTCCCCGGCTGTTACGCTCACTTTATTATCCAGGATGTCTGTAAATTTAACTTCTTTTTTATTGCGGGATATCTCTATCTTGATCCTTTCCGCCGTCTCGAAATCCACCAGGAAATTCTGCGCGATTGCCTCGGTAACTTCATCACCGGCTATGGGCACCATGGCGTAGGCAACTATTGTACCCGACCTGGTTATGGCAATATCCGAAGTTCCGGCTCCGATATCCACAAGAGCAAGGTTCAGAAGGCGCAGGTCCTTCGGTATGGCCAGGTTGATGGCAGCTATGGGTTCGAGGGTAAGGTAGCTGACCTCAAGGTCTATCCTTTCCATCACGGTATAAAGGCTGTCTACAACGGTTTGGGGAAGAAATGTAGCCAGCACTTCCACGCCGGCTTTATGCCCCTTATGACCAAGGAGGCTTGATATCATGTAATCATTGAGATAGTAATTGACTATACTGTATCCTACACAGTAGAACTGGTTTTTATCCTTGTCGGGGGAATTTTTCTCCAACTCTGTCTGGGCTTTCTGGACCCCTTCCATTTCGAGGGCGCTGACAAACTGGCTGTCAATTTCCCTGCCTTCCTCAAGGTCACGCTCGACCCTGACCTGGCAGGTTTTCAAAACCCTGCCCGCGGCTGCTGCGGACACCCTGGCAAGCCTGTATCCAAGCCTTTTTTCAAGGGCTTCTTTTACTCTTCCTGCTCCCCGGGCTACTTTGGCGATATCATGGATTTGGCCGTCAAGCATCGCACGGCTGTCATGTATATACATTTCGGCAGCCTGCACGTAAAAATGCTCATCCTTTTTATACCCAACCAGACCTATTATCGTACGGGTACCAATATCAAGCGCAAATATGACGTCATCGGGCATTGCGCCTTTTATAATATCTTCGCTCAACTGCATTTGCCCCCAAAAAGCATAAATACTGTAATCCTCAGAATATTATTTTATATTCTTTCTTCCATAATCGCAATATGGCAGGATTCTGCATATTTCACACTTAGGTTTCCTTGCATGACAGATTTCGCGGCCATGATACACCAGGCAATGGGAAAATTCAGCCCAATCGCTTTGAGGAAGCAGTTTCATAAGGTCTCTTTCAATAATGTCCGGATTATTTGAACTGGTAAGGCCGATCCGGTTTGCCAGCCTTGAACAATGGGTATCCACTATTACGCCCGGTTTGGAAAAAACAGTGGATAAAATGACATTGGCCGTTTTTCTGCCTACTCCGGGCAGCTTCAGAAGCTCCTCCATGGTATCGGGCACCTGTCCGTCATACTCACGAATGAGCTTTATACAGCATTCCTTTATATTCTTTGCCTTGTTCCTGAAAAATCCGGTCGGTTTTATATCCTGTTCAAGTTCCGACAGGTCCGCAGACGCGTAATCCTCCACGGTCCTGTATTTTTTGAACAAATCCTTTGTAACGATGTTAACTCTCGCGTCGGTGCACTGGGCTGCAAGCTGGGTCGCCACCAGCAGTTCCAGCGGCGTCCTGAAGTCGAGCGTACACCTTGCGTCAGGATAAAGCTTTTTAAGTTCTTCCAGCACGAGACTGGCTTTTTCCTTTTTTCTCAAGTCAGGGTCTCCCTCTCTTTGCTTTTCTCTCATTATTATACATTTCGGCTTCCCTGTACAGGGAAAGATATTCCCGGGCCGATTTATCCCATGAATAGTCTCCGCTCATGGCCCTTTTTACGAGTCTCGTCCAGGCTTCACCGTCCCGGAACAGTTTGAGGGCCCGTTTTATGGCTTTAATAAATGCTTCTTTCGAATAACCGGAGAATTCGAATCCATTTCCCTCCCCGGGCTTTTTATCCTCGTCAATAACTGTGTCGGCCAGCCCGCCTGTTTTTCTGACAATGGGTATAGTTCCATATCTCATGGCGATAAGCTGGCTTATACCGCATGGCTCATGTTTTGACGGCATAAGCAGGATATCGCTTCCCGCATATATTTTCCTTGCTTTTTCAGGGTTGAACTCAAGATTTATCGATGCCGAGCCGGGATACTCTTTAGCCAGTTCCATAAAGATGTTTTCATAGTATTTTTCTCCCGATCCCAGCAGGATGAGCTGGCAGCCGTTTTCAAGCACATACCTGAACGCAGGCTCCATCAAGTCAAGCCCCTTGTTGGGCACCAGTCTCGAAACTACCGCAAAAAGCGGGACATCATTTTCTTCAAGGTCAAAATCCTTTTGAAGCATTTTTTTGTTCAGTTTCTTATTATCCGGCTTATCCTTATTATAGTTCGAATATATAAGTTTATCGGTTTCCGGATTCCAGTTCTCCGTGTTCAGGCCGTTTATTATGCCGCGAATGGCCTGCTTCCTGTTAAGGAGAACGCCTTCGAGTCCAAAACCGAACCTGGAAGTCAGCATTTCATGGGCTGATGTTTTGCTGACAGCGTTTATTATATCCGAATAGTTAATCCCGGCTTTCATGGGATTGAAACAGCCATAGTACTCAACCTTGTCGACCATGAATACGGAGTCCCTGACGCCATACATTCTGAATACTCCGCGGTCGCAAACTCCCTGGTACTCCAGGTTATGGATAGTGTAGACTATCGAGATGTCCGCGAGTTCAGGATACTCTCTCTCCTTTTCCCTTAGCAGCATGGCAAGAGGCGCCGTATGCCAGTCATTCAGATGAAGGATATCAGGCTTGAAATCAAAACGCCTGATCATTTCAAAAACAGACAGGCAGAAAAAAGCGAAACGCTCCGCGTCGTCACTGTAGCCATATACACCCTGCCTTCCGAAATAGTGGTAGTTATCTATTATGCAGGTGCGTACAGGGGCATCGGGAATCTCCCTGACAATGCAGGTTTCAGTCCTGTAACCCATCTTAACAGGGTAATCGCCCGTATAAACCAAAGGCGCGGCAATATCCCTGTTACCGGGTATCACTACCCGGAC
>DUSJ01000186.1 GCA_012842645.1 Clostridiaceae bacterium
ATTATGTTAAGAATTATAGGCGGAATGGCGCGGGGAGTACCGATCAAGGCGCCTGACACGAAAGATACGCGTCCTACCCTTGACAGGACGAAAGAATCGGTTTTCAATATCATGATGCCGTATCTTGCCGATACTGCGGTGCTGGATCTTTTTGCCGGCTCAGGGAGCCTTGGAATAGAAGCCCTGAGCAGAGGGGCGAAAAATGCGGTATTTGTTGATAAAAGCAGAAAATGCAGGGACATAATATTGTATAATCTTGATAAAACCAAATTTTCAAGGCAGGCCGAAGTGCTGGCCATGGGCGTCGAAAACGCGGTAAGATATTTGGCAGGAAGACATGATAAGTTTGACATCATATTCATGGATCCGCCATACAATATGAATTTTGTAAACAAGACAATACAAATTATCAGTGATTTTGATATAATGAGTGAGGAAGGCATTCTTGCCTGCGAGCACCACGAGAACGAGACTCCTCCCGACAAGGTGGGAAACCTTGTCAGGACACGAATAAAACACTATGGAGAGACTGTTTTTTCCTTCTACGTGAAGGAATCTCAGGCTTGATACAAAGGAGGAACGGTTTTGAGGATTTTTGTTTATCCAGGAAGCTTCGACCCCGTGACCAATGGACATCTTGACATTATCAACAGGGCATCCAAAATCTGTGACAAGCTCATTGTTCTTGTTTCTGTGAATACGGCGAAAACACCGGCTTTTACCGTTGAAGAAAGGCTGGAACTCCTGCGGCTTTCTGTCGGTGAACGTGATAATATTGAAATCACAAGCTTTTCCGGCCTTCTGGTAGACTTTATGCGCAAGGTCAACGCAAAAACTATTATCAAAGGTCTCAGGGCTGTATCGGATTTCGAATATGAAATGCAGATGGCGCTTTTGAACCATCATATGGATAATGATATTGATACCCTTTTCATGATGACAAGCATTGAGAACTCATTCCTGAGCTCAAGCGCTGTAAAGGACCTTGCCAGGTACGGCGCTGATATCAGTGATTTTGTTCCTAAGCAAATTGCCGATATAATAGTTAAGAAGTTAAAAAAATAATAATACATTTACTGCTGCAGCCTGATAACATCTTTCAGGATTGAATGGAGGTAAAAATGGAACTTTTGGATCTTTTGGAGCAGCTTGAAGATATAATCGAGAGTGGTATGAATCTCCCCCTATCAGGTGGAAAATGTATTCTTGACAGGGAGGCTTTATTGGATATAGTACAGGAGATACGCCTGAAACTGCCCGACGATATAAGAACGGCAAAACGCATTGTTGAGGAAAAGCAGCGTATAATAGCCGAGGCCCAGCAGGAGGCCGAGAATATCATAAGCAACGCCGAATCCCGCATAGCCGCTCTCGTTGATGAAAACGAGATCACCAAGAAGGCCTATGAGCAATCAGAGATAATCATTTCCAACGCAAAAAAGAATGCAAGGGAAATCCGACTGGGGACGAGGGAATATGCCGACGGAATCCTTAACAAAGTGGAAGAGATCCTTGAGGAAACCCTTGAAGTTATAAGAACCAACCGCCAGGAGTTGAAATAGACTTGGTCCTGACATGTCTTTGCCATATTGGAGATCAGTGCCGGGGTAGCCGTATGCTATCCCTTTTTTGCTGCCTCTGAAAAACTATGTTTACTATATTTCCGGATTTGAAAATCAATCGATTGACATATAACCTGCCATTGGATATCGAGGTTATTAATACTTATCAATTAAGGTGGTCATAGCTGACTTTACTTAATAAGCATTACCTTGTAATTTTAGCGGATGGTTGATTCATGCAATCAAAAATGTCATACGTTTGACATTATTATTCAAATCAATTATAATAAATATGGGCTAAAAAAGGTAACTTAGGCAAGTAACAACGTTTAATATGGAGGCTCAAATGAATGACATTTTTTTTGACAGGACCGACCGGATTCTGGATGAATTATCACAGATGACTTCATGGACTCCCATAAGCATTCAGGATGTTGATGAAATTCCAAAAGGCGATATGCCGGGCGATGTTATCAGAATAGAGCCAGGGCATATAAAAAAAGCTCAGTTGATTTTTCCCAAAATGATCGAACTCGTTATTCCGGTGATTAAGGAAAACCCGTTTAAACGTGCGGTCATATCAATATGCGGAGGTTCAGGCGTAGGAAAATCTGAGACGGCCTCCTTGCTTTCATATTATTTGAATCAGACGGGACTTGGAACCTACACATTATCAGGAGACAATTACTGCAACAGGATACCGAAATATAATGATGCTGAGAGACTGAGAATATACAGGTATAACGGAATAATCGGCCTGATAATTAACGGTCAGTATTCGGCGGAAGTCCGGGGCAAATTGAAAGAGCTGCAGGAAGAGGGAAAAGATGCAGATCCCGGGCTTATAAAAGAATTACCGTGGCTGTCATTCTACCAGGAAGCAGGAAGAAGAGGATTAAAGAATTATCTGGGTACCAGCAATGAAATAAACTTCAGCGAGCTTAATTCGATCATAGCCAGGTTTAAAAGCGGTGAGCCCCAAATATACCTCAGGCGTATGGGAAGGGAAGAAACCGAATTATGGTATGATCCTGTCGATTTCAGTGATAAAAACATACTGATAATCGAGTGGACTCATGGTAACAATCAAAACCTTCAGGGAATAGATATCCCTATTCTGCTTAGCAGCACTCCCCAGGAAACCCTGGAACACAGAAGAGCGAGAAAGCGTGACAAAGGGGTGGACAGCCCGTTTACGACAACTGTTCTTGACCTGGAACAGGAGCTTCTGATATCCCAGGCAAAATATGCGAAATTGATTGTTTCAAAAGGCGGAGAGTTCCTGTCATACAGGGAATATATCCGGGTAATGCTGCAGGAGTGGGTTGCGGAGGCTTGAAATGAACAGCAAAGATTTAAGATCAGGTCCTATGCTGAATGCGTATCCGGACAGTATAGGAGAAAAGCTGACTGATATTATTGAACTTCTGAAAACGCCGGAATTGGAAAATGTATTTGATTCGTTTTACATATTGCCAAGCATTTATAATACCGATCTGGACCGGGGATTTTCAGTCATAGACTATGAACTGAATGAAAACTATGCATCAGAAGAAGACCTGAGAGAGCTTAAGGAACTGGGAATAAAGCTTAAGCTTGATTTCGTGCTGAATCATTCGTCGGTGCTTTCAAAGCAGTTCCGGGATATCCTGAAAAATGGCGAGAATTCAAGGTACAGGGACTTTTTTATTGACTGGAACAAGTTCTGGAATGGCTACGGGAAGATGACGGAAGAAGGCTATATTCAGCCTGACTTTAACTATATAAAAGACATGTTTTTCAGAAAACCCGGGCTTCCCATTTTAAATGTCCGAATGCCCGACGGAAAAGAAGTGCCATACTGGAATACCTTTTACCAGGAAGTAAAATATGAAAAAGTGGATGCCCAGGATCTGATCAGAAACATGGATATCCAGTACCTGTCTGCAGTAAAGCTTGCACATGTGATAAACACATCACTGGATGAGGGTAAGAAACCCTCGGAGATAGAGCTGGGAAGGTTTGAACGATACAGGAAAAATGTCATTGAACTGCTCGAATCAAGACGAAAATATCTTGGCCAGATGGATCTGAACATTAAGTCGCCGCTGGTTTGGGAGTTTTACGAGGAGACATTAAAAAAGATCTCCGGGTACGGGGCGGAGATAGTAAGGCTTGACGCGTTTGCGTACGTATCGAAAGAACCCGGATTAAGAAACTTTCTTAATGAGCCCGAAACATGGGACATACTTGAACGGATAAGGCAGATTGCCGGCAAGTACGGCCTGATTCTTTTGCCCGAAATCCACTCGAGACATGAGGAGAAAATACATGAGAAACTGTCCCAAAAGGGTTACATGATATATGATTTCTTCCTTCCGGGGCTGATTATAGATGCCCTTGAAAGAAACAACAACGAGTATCTGATCAGGTGGATCAACGAAATCCGGGAAAAGAAATATAAAGTTGTAAATATGCTCGGCTGCCACGACGGTATTCCGTTGCTTGACCTGAAAGGGCTTATGCCTGATGAGCTGATTGAGAGCCTTATAAGGAAAGTTGTGGACAGAGGGGGATACGTAAAAGACCTGCATGGAGCTAAAAATATATATTACCAGGTAAATGCCACTTACTACAGCGCCCTGGGAGAAGACGACAGAAAGCTTTTGCTTGCCAGGTCCATACAGATATTCATGCCCGGAAAACCGCAGGTATGGTATCTTGACCTTTTTGCAGGAAAGAACGATTACGAGGCTGTCAGGAAAGCCGGTCCCGGAGGACATAAAGAGATAAACCGCACCAACCTTACTATGGAGCAGATTAGAAGCGGGCTTAAAAAGGATATCGTCCTAAGACAGTTATCTCTTCTGAGGTTCAGAAATACTTTTCCTGCTTTCGGTTTTAGCTCGGAACTTGAAATTCATGATGCCGGATCGGACAGGTTAAGACTATGCTGGCAAAATGAAGGTTTTAAGGCTATCCTTGAAGCTGATCTGAAAAATCATGCCTTCCATATAGAGGGTACTGATAATGAAGGGAAAATATATTACATATTTGATTCGGAATAACTCGCGTTTTTATGAAATACTAAGACTTAAGCTCTGTTAAGCTGAAATGATTTTGAAAAGGAGTGTATGTTATGAGACATGAAGACATATTGCCCGAACTGCGGCCCATATATATGGGGTCACCAATTATAGATCTGGAAAATGGGCTGCAGGATGCCAGAAACCTTCCTGCTCCTGTTTTTGACAGATCTCCTCTGGTACGGACAACCGTTGACAGATTCAAAGGACCGGAATCTGAGCTGCTGGTTAAGATCTATGAGAAAAAAGACAGGGGAAATGAGATCCTGCCTGCGGTATTTTGGATACATGGAGGAGGTTATATTCTCGGACATCCTGACGTAGACGACGGAATTAGCGAAAAGTTTGTGCTTGAGGCAAATTGCGTTGTTGTATCGGTTGATTACAGGCTTGCGCCGGAACATCCATATCCGGCGGCTATTGAGGATTGTTACGCGGGATTGAAATGGATGGCAGATAATGCTGATTCTTTAAAAATTGACACATCGAGAATAGGAATAGCCGGAGCCAGTGCGGGGGGAGGACTGACGGCGGCGCTGGCATTG
>DUSJ01000187.1 GCA_012842645.1 Clostridiaceae bacterium
ACCGCATGCTCTAGCCAACTGAGCTACGCCGCCATAATTATCGTAAAGCCACTCCTTAGCCGCGTGACGCTATTACATAATAGCAAAGACACAATCCCCAGTCAAGTGTTTTTTTTAAAAAACCCCCATGAACAGGGCCGATAGCCTTGATAAATTTTTTCCAGATGTGATATCCTATACACATTGGCAGGGGTTTTTTGCTTAACCGGCCGGGGGGTGTATCATGAAAGAAAGGATATATACCATACCAATCAATGAGGCTTTTGATCAGGACAGCGAATGTCCGCTCTGCATCTGTGAAGCAAAACTCGAGAACGACGCCCTTGAGTATTATGTTGGTCCTGCCATGATGGAGCCCGATTGCAGGATCGAAACCAACAGGACCGGTTTTTGCGCGGACCATTTCTATAAGCTGTACAATCTCAGGAAGGACAGGCTGCCGCTTGCGCTGGTTATCGATACACACCTCACTGAGCAGATAAAGATTCTTGAAGGCATTTACAGGAAACATGAAAAAAGTTTGAAGAATCTAAGCGGAAAAGGAGCCCTGGAATCTCTGCCCGAGGCCATAAAGGGCAAAAACAGCGCTGCCGGCAGGGCCATCGGGGAAATCCTCGATAAACTTAAAGAATTGAAAAAAACCTGCGCCGTATGCGATAAATTAGGCTCTAACATGGACAAGCTTATCGATAATACCCTTTACCTGTACAGGAAAGAACCCGATTTCAGAAAAAAGTTCCTTAATTCGAAAGGATTTTGCCTGAAACACCTTGAGGCTCTCCTGGAAAAAGCCCGCGAAGTGTTTTCACCGGCACTCCAGGCTGAACTGATGGTAAGCCTGTTTCCGCTGGAACTGAAAGAGCTCGGCAGGATACAGGATGAGGTTAATTATTTCACCAGGATGTTCGATTACCGCAACGCGAACGCTGACTGGAAAAACTCCAGGGACGCAGTTCCCAGGAGCATAGAGAAAATAGCCGGGCCGCTGGGCCTGAAACGCTGATACATAGCCGGTTACGATAAATAAGGAGGACAACATGAAGCAAAATAAATATACAATGCAGGAGCTTCTCGATATAATGTCCAGGCTGAGGGCTCCCGACGGCTGCCCATGGGACCGGGAACAGGATCACAAAAGCCTGAAACGTTACCTGATTGAAGAGGCATATGAAGTCCTTGAGGCGATAGACGAGGAGAATCCCGCAAAATTATGCGACGAACTGGGGGACCTGCTCCTGCAGGTCATATTCCATGCCCAGATAGCAAAGGAAAACGGGCAGTTCGACTTCGGGGATGTGGTTCACGGCGTCAGCGCCAAGATGATCAACCGCCACCGTCATGTGTTCGGGGATGAAGTTGCCGAGACACCTGACGACGTGATGGATATTTGGGAGAAGATAAAAAAGGAAGAGAAGGGCCTGAAGACCCAGACCCAGGTGCTGAAGGAGGTCCCGGGAAACCTGCCTGCGCTTATGAGGAGCTTCAAGGTCCAGCAGAAGGCCGCCCAGGTCGGGTTTGACTGGGATGACATAAGCGGCGCCATGGAAAAGATGAAAGAGGAAGTCAGGGAACTGGAGCAGGCGTATAAGGAAGGGAAGACGTCCGAAATCGAGGAAGAGCTGGGTGACCTGCTGTTTGCCGTGGTAAACTTGTCAAGATTCCTGAACGTCCAGCCCGAGCTTGCGCTGACTGCTACCGTCAATAAATTCATACGCAGGTTTGAATATGTCGAGGCCGAGGCCGCCAGGCAGGGCAGGAAATTAAGCGACATGTCCCTCGGGGATATGGATGCCCTGTGGGATGAAGCAAAATTGATAGAAAGAAAAGAGAAAGGTGAGGATCAGGTTGCGCATTGACAAGTTCCTGAAGGTCAGCCGTATCATAAAAAGAAGGACATTGGCCAATGAGGCCTGTTCGAAAGAAAAAGTAACCATAAACGGCCGCGTCGCCAAACCCGGAAGCGAGGTCAAGGCGGGTGATATTGTGGAGATCCGGTTCGGGGAACATGTCACCCGGTTCCGGGTGCTCAGGGTGACCGAGCATGCAAAAAAGGAAGAAAGCGCGGAAATGTACGAGCTCCTGCAATAAAAAGCAGGAGCTTTATTTTGCCGATCCGGGTCATATAGCCCTTAGCTTGTGCATAAAATTCAGGGGCGGAAACTATAAAGCCCGTGGATTTCTGGCCATTTTTAAGGAGGTGCTGACATGCCCGAGGAACGAAAGACATTTGAGCAGCGCGCGCAGAATATCATTCTCAAGGACAGAAGACGCCTTATGATATCAGGAGTAAGGCATGTGGAAAGCTTCAACGAGGAGTGCATAGTTCTTGATACCGAGCTTGGCATCCTGGTCGTAAGAGGCGCCGGTATGCATATAAACAAGCTCAACGTTGAAACTTCAGAACTTGATGTGGAAGGCGATATAGGGGCATGCGAATACCTGGACAGCAGCGGTCCGCAAAGAAAAGGGGGCTTCTTCTCGGGACTTTTCAGATAGAGAGGCGGCTTAAGATATGCAGAACAGCGTGGTATATGAACTGACTGTGTTTGGCGGAGCGGGCGCTGCCGGTGCCATCATTGCCTTTCTCTATGACATGTTCAGGCTGAAGCGCCGGATCGTGAGGACCAGGACAGTCGTGGTTCATATTGAGGATATATTTTTTTGGTTTATCGCGGCAATAATACTGTTTTTTGCTTCCTATGCGATAAGCAGCGGGGAAACGAGGGCATATTTCTACGCGGGCGCTTTCCTCGGAGCCCTTTTATACATGGGTTTGCTCAGCAGGCCCGTGTTATGGCTGCTTACCAGGGTGATTAAGATAATCGCCTGGCCGTTTTATAAGCTGCTGCAACTTCTGAAACCGGTTTTCACGAGGATTAGCCGCAGGGCCGGGAAACTGGCAGGAAAAGTCCGCAGCCGGCTGGCCCTGGGAGGCTACAGGCTAAAAGTGGATTTCTTAAGGCTCCGGAACGCATTTACCAAGAAGTAACCGTCATAGAGACAATCTGAACAATTGCACAGTTGGCAGAGTTTCGCACAGTCCATCCCCTTGACAATGTTTCAAATATGCCGATATATGGTATAATATAAACACGATATTTTTGCAAAAGATAAAGGATTGATGAAAGTGGCGGTACAGAAGAAAAAATGCTGGTGGCTGGTCCCGCTGATGGCGGTGGTCCTTATATACGCGGCTATAACTTTTGCCGCCCAGTCAAACAACTTGTACGAAATAAACCTTGAAATAAAACAGCTGGAAGAAAAGATCGCAAGAGAAGAAGAGGTGAAGCAGGAGCTTCTCAAGATGAGGGATGAGATCTCCAGCGATGAAAGCATTGAGAAGATTGCCCGGGAAAAGCTGGGCATGGTCAAAGACGGAGAACGTGTTTTCGTGGACATAAACAAATAGCCCGCTTGCTGAGCGGGCTTTTTTGATCCTTCCCGGGGAAGGATCTTTTCATATTTTCAGCTCTCTGATTATTTCCTTCAGCGAATCGGCGGATTTCCTCAGGAGCTTCAGCTCTTCGTCCGTAAGGGGGACTTCCAGCACATTGTTTATGCCATTCCTGTCCACTATGGTGGGCACACTGAGGGCTACGTCGGAAATTCCGTATTGTCCCTGGAGTATGCTCGAAACGG
The DNA here is from genome assembly GCA_012842645.1 of Clostridiaceae bacterium. Lineage (GTDB taxonomy): Bacteria > Bacillota > Clostridia > DSM-8532 > DSM-8532 > DTU059. Next base: position 3,640 of record DUSJ01000187.1, read on the forward strand.
TCAGGATGGAATGCTCGTCGCGCATGATGGCTTCCACGATTCTCTCCACTGCAAGGGCAACGGCATAGTAAGTTGCGCCTTTTGCCTCGATGATCTGGTATGCCGCGTTCCTTACCTCGTCAAATATCTGGTCCCGGTTCGTTCTGCCATTGCAGCCTTTGCATGTGGCGCAGAAAACGTCCATGGGCATACCGGCAATGGTGGTCAGGCTCCATGCGGGAAGTTCCGTATCCCCGTGCTCGCCGAGAATATAACCGTGCACATTGCGTGCGTCGACTCCTACATGCTCTCCGATCAGGTACTTGAAACGGGCTGTGTCCAGGACGGTACCGGACCCCAGAACACGGTTGATAGGAAATCCCGAGAGCTTCCATGTGACATAGGTGAGTATGTCCACGGGATTTGTCACGACCAGCAGCAGAGTGTTATCCGGGCTATTGTACTTTACTACCTGCGATATTATATCCCTGAAGATGGCCGTATTTTTATGGACCAGGTCTATGCGGGTCTCGCCCGGTTTCTGGTTGGCACCGGCGGTAATGATAACAAGATCCGAATCCCTGCTGTCCTCATATGTTCCCTGGTATATCCTGGTTGGCTTGGCAAAGGGCAGCCCGTGGTTCAGGTCCATAGCCTCGCCTTTGGCCTTGGTAACGTTGACATCTATGAGAACAAGCTCGGAAAACAAGCCGTTGAGCATAAGAGTATATGCGGTTGTCGAGCCCACGAAGCCCGTGCCGATTATCGATATCTTGTTTATGTCTTTTTTCATCATTTCTATCACATCCTTCCGGATTATTATGTATTACATATTATTACCACCTTTTGCTTAAAAAAAATCACGGTTTGAGGACAAGAAAAAAGAGGCCGTCTCATAAACAGCCTCTTCCTGATCTTTACGGTTATTCTTTTTGGGCGATCTTTGCCCATGTGTCTTTAAGTCCCACTATCTTGTTGAATACGAGAGCCCCGGGCCTGCTGTCCCTGGTATCGACGCAGAAATAGCCCATCCTGAGGAACTGGTACCTGCTTCCCGGTTCGGCGTTTTCCAGTGAAGGCTCCAGTTTGCTGTTCTTAAGCACTACCAGGGAATCGGGATTCAGGTTGTCCTTATAGTCCCCGCCCTCGGGAACATCCTCGGGATTTTCCGCCCTGAACAGCATGTCATAAAGCCGGACCTCTGCGTCTATGGCGTGTTTGGCCGAAACCCAGTGGATCGTGCCCTTGACCTTGCGGCCGTCGGGAGATTCCCCGCCCCTCGAAGCAGGGTCGTATGTGGCTCTTACCAGTGTGACGTTTCCGTTTTCATCGGTTTCGTAACCGGTGCACTTTATAAAGTATGCGTTCTTCAGACGGACTTCGCCGCCCGGCTTCAGCCTGAAATACTTGGACGGCGGATCGATCATGAAGTCATCCTGCTCAATGTATATCTCCCTTGAGAATGGCACTTTGCGGGTGCCCCTTTCAGGCATTTCCGGGTTAATCTCCACATCGAACTCCTCGGTTTGATCTTCGGGGTAGTTCTCTATGATCACCTTTAAAGGCCTCAATACGCACATGACGCGATCAGCCGTTTTATTAAGCTCTTCCCTGACACAGTGCTCCAGGAGTCCCCAGTCGGCTATACTGTTCGTTCTTGAAACGCCTACAAGCTCGATGAACCTCTTGATGGAACCGGGAGTAAACCCGCGGCGTCTCAGGCCGCAGAGGGTAGGCATCCTCGGGTCATCCCAGCCTGATACATAACCCTGTTCCACGAGTTCCCTGAGCTTTCTCTTGCTCATGACCGTGTAGTTGACATTCAGCCTGGCGAATTCATACTGGCGCGGCGGATTCTCGATCTCGCATTTTTCAAGCACCCAGTCGTATAAAGGCCTGTGGTCGGCATACTCGATGGAGCATAAAGAATGGGTGATTCCTTCGATGGCGTCCTGCAGGGGGTGCGCAAAGTCATACATGGGGTATATGCACCACTTGTCACCGGTACGGTGATGGCGCTCTTTCTTTATGCGGTAAATAACGGGATCGCGCATGTTGATATTGGGCGAAGCCATGTCTATCTTAGCTCTCAGCACCTTTTCGCCGCTCTCGAATTCCCCGTTTTTCATCCTTTCAAAGAGGTTTAGGTTCTCTTCGATGCTCCTGTTGCGCCAGGGACTTTCCTTACCCGGCTCGGTGAGGGTCCCGCGGTATTCGCGGATCTGTTCCTGGCTAAGGTCGTCAACATAGGCCAGCCCTTTCTTGATGAGCTTCACGGCATATTCATATATCTGGTCGCTGTAGTCCGAGCCGTAGTAGATACGGTCGCCCACATCGAAGCCCATCCATTTGATGTCCTCGATTATGGCATCGACATATTCGACGTCCTCCTTTGACGGGTTCGTGTCGTCAAAGCGCAGGTTGCATTTTCCGCCATACTTCATGGCTATGCCGAAATCTATGCACATAGCCTTGGTATGGCCTATATGAAGATAGCCGTTCGGTTCGGGCGGAAACCTTGTGCGTATTTCCTTCACCCTGCCGGTGCGCAGATCTTCTTCAACGATCTCTTCTATAAAATTCTTCTGCTTCTTTTCCATTTCTTCCATCGTGTCACCGTACCCTTCAGCTGATACTTACCATATTTTATCGGTCATTTTTGTGACTATTATTATATGCCATAGGCATGGCAAAGTAAACATGAGATCCTTAGCTTCGCTCAGGATGACACATCAGTAGGCGCAAAAATCTCATCCTGTCCATATTATGATTCCCTGATGACCTTCACATAGTATTTGCGCGTCCTTGGGCCGTCAAACTCGCAGAAATAGATGCCCTGCCATGTTCCGAGAACAAGCCTGCCGTTTTCGATGAGAACCGTCTTGCTTGTCCCCACACAGCTTGATTTGAGATGGGCAGCGGAGTTGCCCTCCATGTGGCGGAACTCGTTCCTGTCGGGGAAAGCCTTGTTAAGGCCGACGAGAATGTCGTGTACCACGTCCGGGTCCGCATTCTCGTTTATGGTAATCCCGGCTGTCGTATGAGGGCAGTAGACTATGCAGATGCCGTTGGCAACGCCGGACTTTGCAACCGCGTCCCGCACGTTGGAGGTTATATTATAAAGATTTTCCCTTTCAGTCCTGATGGTATACTCGTAAACCATGGCATTACTCCCGAATGCTGTTTTTTTAAAATATTTTATCATAAGCTTTGATGTAAAAAACATACCATCAAACCTGTTTTGCTTAAATTGCGGGATAAATGCAAAAAACATGGGAAAGAGAGGACTATTATCGATTAAAATTAAACGCCTGTGAAATACAGGCGCTTAATTATTCGCTGACTATCTCCCCGCCCCTGTCCTGGTGCGAGTCCGAAGAACCGTATCTCATAAGGTCGTTGAACTGTTCTCCCTTCAGGCTGTCATTAAGGTCCGCGGATTTTATCACGCGCTCCTCGGACGGACGGAATTTTTTGCTGTCCTCCTTTATTTCGTCCATGAAAGCATCCTCCTCCCTGGCGCAGTCGATGCAAAGCTTCGCCCAGGGAATGAGTTCAAGCCTGCCGGGGTCGATATCCTTCCCGCATTTTTCACAGGTGCCGTAAGTACCGTTCCGGATTTTCTCAAGGGCCAGCTCTATTTCACGGATTTCGCGTTTCTCAAGCTGCTTGAGGCCCATTTGATGCTCCCTGTCGAACAGTTCGCTGGCAACTTCGGCAGGATGGTTGTCATAGGCGGACAACTCGCTGGAGCCGTGATTGTCGTTTTCGCCCAGAGTCAGGGTCTCCATATCGTCGACTATATCTTCATGCCTTTCCTTATGCTGTTCCAGCAGGTACCTGTAGTGGTTCATCATTTTTGCGTCCATAACTCATGCCTTCCGTCTGTGAAATCATAATCATAATATTTCACAGGCGGCCGCGAATAATTCACAATGTGGCGGGACGGGGTTGCTGCCGCACCTGGTTTATTCAATCTGCTGTTTAGCGTCGTGCCTGTATGTGATTTAAGCGGAGCACGGACAGCGGAGCGATAAATCGCTGCAGGCAACAGCCGCCGGAAGGCAATTATTCGATTCGGCTCACTCGCCGATAATCTTGACCAGTACACGTTTTTCACGCATGCCGTCATATTCGCCATAGAATATTTGCTCCCAGGGCCCGAAATCGAGCTTCCCGTTGGTTATGGCGACCACCACCTCGCGCCCCATGATCTGGCGTTTCAGGTGTGCGTCGGCGTTGTCCTCAAAGCCATTGTGGGCATACTGCGAATATGGCTTCTCGGGAGCCAGCTTTTCGAGCCATCTTTCAAAATCCGCATGCAGACCGGGTTCATCGTCGTTGATGAACACGCTTGCCGTGATATGCATCGCGTTCACCAGGACAAGACCTTCCCTGATGCCGCTTTCATTGACACACTTGGCTACCTCGGGAGTGATATTGATATACCCCCGCCTTGACGGATAATTGATTTTAAGCTCTTTTCGGTATGATTTCATAATGACACCAGCCTTTTCTTATAAAATATCCTAATGTTATCGGGTATATAAAGCCGATAATGTACTGTAGTACTATATTAATTACATAATAAGCAACAACCTGAAAGGCATTCAAGCGATTTCGCGAGGGGTCTGGAATCGGATGGATCATTTACAAAAGACAAAGAGATTGATAGTATTGCGTTATATCAGCTGG
>DUSJ01000188.1 GCA_012842645.1 Clostridiaceae bacterium
AAACCCTTGAAATATACATATTAAGGCTTATTGACACTATAGGTGCCATGAGGTAGAATAATTATGCTGTATTTGCTCGAGTGGTGGAATAGGCAGACACAACGGACTTAAAATCCGTCGGACTAACCCTCCGTGCCGGTTCGAGTCCGGCCTCGAGCACCATAGACTTCCGAGTCTCTCGGGAGTCTTTTGTTTTTCGTAATTAATTTTAACATTTAAATGTTACAAAAAAAATTTTGTAACGTATAATAATTCATATTGACACGTTTCAATTTTAATTGATAATATGATATTAGGCTAAGAAATTTAATGTTATAGCCAATTCAGAAGGAGGAAATGAAAAATGAAAAAGCTTTTATCACTTCTACTTGCTGTGGTGATGATTGTTGGCTTATTTGCTGCATGCGGCAAATCAGGACAAACACCTAACACCACAAATACTGGAGGGTCAACAGGAACTGGCTCTAATTCAGGTGGAGCAAAAAATCCGTTAAAACTGACTTTCTATTACCCCGTAAACGTCGGCGGTTCTGCAGCTGCATTGATCGACCAGATTTGTGCAGATTTCAGCGCTCAGAATCCGGATATTGTCATTGAACCTGTTTATACAGGAAATTATGATGATACCGTCACAAAAATCCAGACAGCCATTCAGGGCGGGACGCCTCCTGATGTGTTTATCAGCCTGGCGACACAGCGTTTTACAATGGAATCCACTGGAATGGCAATGCCTCTCAATGATTTGATAGCAGCAGACGGAGAGGAAGGCCAGAAGTACCTCAATGACTTCCTTGAAGGATTCATGCTTGACTCCTATGTTGGTGACAAGATCATGTCTATTCCTTTCCAGAGAAGCACAATGATACTTTATTACAACAAAGATGCTTTCAGAGAAGTCGGACTCGATCCTGAAAAACCACCGGAAAACTGGGATCAGTTGGTTGAATATGCTTTGAAGCTTACCAATGACAAGCGCTACGGTGTTGGCTTAGCATTGAATTCAGGTTCAGCTCAGTGGGCGTTTACAGGATTTGCACTTCAGAACAGCGTGGATGGCCGGAACCTTATGAGTGATGACGGAAAACAAGTATACTTTGATACTCCTGAAAATGTAGAAGCACTCCAATTCTGGCTTGATCTGCAGAACAAGTATAAGGTCATGGCTCCGGGTATCGTACAGTGGACTGATCTTCCAACACAATTCATTAATGGCGAAGTTGCCATGATTTATCATACAACTGGAAATATGAGCAATATATCCAACAATGCAAAATTTGATTTCGGCGCATCTTTCCTGCCAGCCGGCAAGAGAATAGCCGCACCTACAGGCGGTGGCAATTTCTATATTTCCTCAGGTATATCTGAAGAAAGACAACAGGCCGCATGGAAATTTATTAAATATGCTACGAGTACTGAAGTTGCAGCAAAATGGTCTCTTGATACAGGTTATGTTCCGACCAGGAAGTCATGCTTCGAGACAGACATGATTAAAAACTATTATGCAGAACTTCCCCAGGCATCTGTAGCATTCAAACAGCTTCCGTACGCAAAACCTGAGTTGACGACTTATAATGCCGCTGAGATATGGAGAATTCTCAACGACCATATCCAGGCTGCCGTAACAGGTGAAATGACTGCGGCCGAAGCTCTCAGAGAAGCACAGGAACAGGCCACCGAAGTTTTGTCCGAATATCAGGATTTTTAGTATATGAACAAACCCGTTTTCCAAATTTCGGATAAAGGAGATTTGCCTTAATGAGCAACAGGAAAAAGAGCTCACTTGGCAGGAGCATAAAAAATAATATAAAAGCTTGGGCACTTTTGGCACCATCACTCATTTTCATGCTGGGGTTTACAGTATATCCTATTTTCAAGACCTTTTATCTGAGCCTGACCAAATACAAGATGGGAATGAAAGCTCCTGAGTTTACAGGCTTTGATAACTTCATAAAGCTTGCCCAAACACCCCTGTTTTGGAAGGTTATAGGCAACACAGCATTCTGGGCTTTGCTTACCGCTATACCCAGTATGATCGTAGGCCTTGGCTTAGCGATTCTTATCAACAGAAAAACCAAACTTCTCAGCTTCCTGCGAGTGAGCTACTTTTATCCTGTTGTTTTGCCCATGATAGCAGTAGCAAGCATATGGTCATTTATCTATATGGCAAATAACGGCCTGGTTGATCAGACATTGATAAAATTAGGTCTTGAGCCGCTCCTGGCGCTCTCAAAGAAAGATACGGTATTGCCGGCACTTGCAGGCATGTATGTCTGGAAGGAAGCAGGATATCTAATGGTATTTTTCCTTTCCGGCCTACAGGCAATATCTCCCGAAGTAATGGAAGCTGCTAAAATAGACGGATCCAGAGGGCTTCATCTGTTCAGGCACATCACGTTCCCGCTTCTTGGTCCGACATTCCTGTTTGTGTCATCCGTTGAGTTCACAAACTGCTTCAAGCTTGTCGACCATGTCATGATAATGACAGAAGGTGCGCCAAACAATGCCAGTACCCTCTTGCTATATTACATTTACCAGCAGGGATTTACCAACTTCAACTATGGAACTTCCTCTGCTCTTTCTGTGATTATGCTGGTTACATTGCTTATAGTATCCATACCGCGGTTTTTCCGTCAGGATAAAAAAGTGCATTACAATTAGGGGGGTAATCCATGAAAAGAGAAAAAATAGCCCATATTTTTATAACAGCATTTTCTGCGATTATTGCAGTTGTTTTCCTGATACCGCTGGTCTGGATGATTGGTGTGGCTTTTTCTGAACCGTCATTCCAAATGACATTTTTACCCAAAACAAAATTTACCCTGGATAACTTTAAATACGTATGGAAAGCCGTTCCTTTTGCGAGGTATTATGCCAACACGCTGACAGTTGTTTTAGTGACATTTGTTATTCAGTTTTTCACTTCTACGCTTGCAGGGTATGCATTGGCTGTTATGGACTTTAAAGGTAAAGGCCTTGTTTTTGTTATAATTTTCATGCAATTGATCATACCGAACGATGCATTGATCATACCAAATTTCTTGACGCTTTCCAAATTGGGTGTGATTGACACAAAGCTTGCTATAATCCTGCCATTCCTGGGAAGCGCACTTGCGATTTTCCTGCTTCGCCAGCACTTCAAAAGTGTTCCGAAAGCATTGTTTGAGGCCGCGATGCTGGATGGAGCAAACACCTGGCAGGTAATTTGGAAGGTCTACTCACCCTGTGCCAAACCTGCCTACATGTCTTTTGCGGTTATATCCGTGAGTTACCACTGGAATAACTATCTCTGGCCCCTGATTGTTACGAATGCACCTTCAAACCGTACGTTAACAGTTGGCCTGGCAATCTTTGCAAAGTCCAAGGAGGCCAATATGCAGTGGGCCAATGTATGCGCAGCGACATTTATAATAATCCTGCCTTTGCTAATTGCTTTCTTTATAATGCAGAAGCAATTTATAGAGAGCTTTGTCGGAGCAGGCGTAAAATAAGTTGATGATGATTTAGTATATAAGCTGAAAGGAAATTGCTTTATGATATTGAATTTTATCGGTAAAGGATCATCATTTTATCCTGTGCTTGGAAGTACAAGCAGTTATGTTGTGGTCAATGGCGAACTATATGTATTTGACTGTGGAGAAACTGTTTTTGATTACCTGTATCGTTCCGGATTGCTGGACCGGTATAAGAATGTGAATGTAATACTGACCCATCTCCATTCGGATCATGCAGGCAGCCTGGGCTCGCTGATATCATATTTATATTGCATAAAGAATACGGTGATAAATGTAATATATCCCAATGAGTCTGTTGTAAATCTTCTGGACCTTCTGGGCATTAAAAGAAGTTTCTACAGGCACATTATGATTACTGACAGATGGAGTGATGATAATATTTCACTGACTCCTGTGATAGTACAGCATGTTGAAAACATGTTGTGTTACGGTTATATTGTTAATATAGGGAAAACTACGATTTATTACAGCGGCGACTCGTCGGATGTCCCGGAAGAAATAGCGAAGGCATATCTTACAGGCAGGATAGATGAGATGTATCATGATACCGCTACGGTGAGAAGTGACAGCCACTGCCATATTGACCGCCTTTGTGAGCTTTTCCCTGAGGGCATGCGCAAAAATATATATTGTATACATCTTGATGGAGACAATAAGGAATATTTTGAAGCACTAGGTTTTTCAGTGGTATAATCATGCTTGAATTGATTCATCAGCAAATTCAGAGAGGATGAATTGCTTGCCTACAATAAAAGATATAGCAAAAGCTGCAGGAGTTTCTCAGGGTACTGTTTCCAACGTACTTAACCAGAAGGGAAACGTAAGTGCTGAAAAAATCAAGCTGGTAAAAAAAGCAGCTGAAAAATTGGGATATACCATTAACAGCGGCGCAAAAAGCCTGCGCAAAGGGAACTCAAATATTGTAGGTGTCTTGCTCCCTAATATTAATAACAGGCAATACATAGATTTTTATCAAAGTTTCAACAGGTACGCCGAAGCAAACGGATTCACTGTAAAACTATACTTCAACGATGATAATCCCAGCATAGAGGCAGACCTTATAAAAACCATGAAGTCTGATTTGTGTGAAGGGGTAGCCGTATTTTCCTCCCTTGGAAACGAGAGCTATAATCTGTATCAAAAAGCGGGTTTTAAAAACGACTCTGTGGTCTATGTGGAGAGAAAACCTGATTTTCCCTGCACATATGTTGGATTTGACTATAGAAAGTGCGGAGAGCAGTTCGCCCAGGATCTTATTGATAAGAAATATAAAAATTATCTGATAGTACTGGAAAACAGTTTTTTTTCATCACAGCGTGAATTTGTAGAAGGGTTCAGGACTAAGCTTGGCGAGGAAGAATTGAAAAAAAACATAATCACTATGGATACCGGAAATATCCATGGCGTATTTTTGAAACTGCTTGAGGGAAAAAAAGATCTGGAAGCTGTTTATTTTTCCAATTACAGCATGGCCAGAATATTTTGTGATATAGCAGAAGCGTTTTTCCGGAAAAGAAAGATAGATATAATATGCATTTCTCCATTATTTATTATGCCTATTATAAATATACGCAAATATGAGCTTAATTATCGTCTGCTTGGCAAGACATCGTGCGAAACGCTTCTAAAAAATATCAGGAGCGATACGGTCATAGATTGCGAGACTATTTTGCAAAATGACGGGTTCAGGAATTGGCATGTAAATACTGCTCCTCCGGGGAACAACAGAGTAAAATTACTGACCCTTGACAGCCCGACTGCAAGGATAATAAGTATCGTATCGCGCCTTTTTACGGAAAACACCGGTATAAAAGTCGAAGTCGACGTACGGCAGTATGACGATATTTTTAAGATCCTGTCCAATCTTAATGACGAATATGATTATGATGCCATAAGACTTGATCATACCTGGTTATCATGGTTCGGCCGTGACATTTATACACCGATGGAAGAAATAGATCCTTCGGTTGTGGCGGATCTGGATAAATTTATGCCTACATTGAGAAATACTTTTTCGATCATAGACAACAAAGTATATGCTTTTCCTGAGACGCCCAGCTCTCAGTTGCTGTTTTACCGTAAGGATCTTTTCGAAAATCCTATATTAAAAAGACAGTACTGGGAAAAATATAAAAAAGAGCTTAGGCCTCCTGAGGATTTTGACAGTTACAATGCCATAGCCAAGTTCTTTACAAAATCCTTGAATCCTGACTCTCCTGTCCTGTACGGAAGCTCCCTTACACTGGGCAATACAGGTGTTGCAGGCACAGAGTTCCTGGCTCGATACTTTTCACTGTCAAATACTTTATTCAATAACCATGGCATGCTGCATCTTGATCCTGATTTGATCCATAAAGTATTGTCACTCATTGTTGAGATCAAGCAATGTGCGCCGCCGAAACCGAGTTTATGGTGGACACAGACAGCACGGGAGTTTGCTGAGGGAGAAACGGCAATGACCATACTCTTTACAAACTTTGCGTCAGATATGTTCGGTCCCGATTCGAAAATTACAGGCAGAGCAGGATTCGCCACAGTACCGGGCGGCAATCCCGTGCTGGGTGGTGGCTCAATAGGGGTATCGAAGTACAGCCGAAACAAGCAGCAAGCGCTCAGTTTTATCCGCTGGCTATGCTCAAATGAGGTTGCGACTTTGAATACATTTTTGGGCAGTGTTTCCCCATGCCAGAATACATACGATAATTATGAAGTCGTAGATAAATATCCGTGGCTGCCATTGTCGCGCAGAAGCATAGAAGTGTCAAAAACAGAACGGTCACCAAATCTTTACGGTGCTTGTTTCAATGAAAGGGCTTTTCTGGACATAATAGGTTCCGCTGTTATAGACTGCGCCATGAAAAATTGCGATATCAAGGATGTTGTGGCACGAACTATGCAACAGTTGTCAACAAAGAACCTTGTTGTTATAAAGTAAGACTTCCGTATTATTCCGGAAGTCTTTTTTGCAAAGGAGTTGGTTTTTTCAGGACACAACATCAGCCAGCGCTTTCAGCCGAGCAGGGTCCGCTATCCTGTAGCCCTGTGGTTCCTTTGATAGTATGCCTCTTTTGCATAAGTCAGCAAACACATATAACAGATGCCTGTAACTGGTACCCAGGTAATCGGATACTTCGGTATGTTTTTCCTTATAAAGACCGTTTCGTGCCATCAAAAGTATAAACTGGGCCAAACGGTTCACCACGGGATAAGCCTGGGTCCGGGCATAACTGGTCAGGTCATACAGGGCATTTTTGCTCATGTAAAGACAAAGATTCCTGAGAAAGACAGGGTCAGAAAGAATAGTATCCATGCAGCTGGCAAGAGAAATCTTATAGCAAAGGCAAAGTGTTTGTGCCTTGACCTCATTGGTGAGTTCCTGAGCCTTTAACAACTCAGTCTCGCCTATAAAACACGGTGATTCCATAAAACGCGCAAGTTTTCGGCCGTTCGAATGGTACAGGCTCAGGATCGCAGTGCCTTTCACAAGGCAATACAAACAATCTGGAAGTTCGCCATTTTTAAAAATATAATCATCAGGCTCAAACTCCACCATGGAAAGATATGGACTGATATCAAAAGAAAAAAGACTGTAGATAGAGGGCAGCCCCAGAAACTGCATATCTTTTACAGGTACAATTTTCATTCCATCACCGGCCAAGTCAAATATATGAGATTTCTCATATAATTTTATGTTATAAAATACTATAATTCAATTTGAAATTAATAAAATTTTAGTACAATTTAACTAAAGGAGCGATCATATGCCAACACCTCATATTAGTGCTGATTACGGCGAAGTTGCCGAAATCGTTTTGTTGCCCGGTGACCCTTTAAGAGCAAAATACATAGCGGAGAATTATCTTTCAGATGTAAAGCAGTTCAATGCTGTACGCAATGCTCTTGGATATACAGGTAATTATATGGATCTTCGCATTTCAATAATGGGAACAGGTATGGGTTGCCCTTCCATGGGTATCTATTCATATGAACTGATACATTTTTATGGCGCAAAAGCTTTGATCCGGACAGGCTCATGCGGAGCCCTGGCAGATGGGCTGAAGCTTGGCGATCTGGTGATGGCGATGGGTGTAAGCACAAGCTCCAATTATGCAGAACAATATCATTTTCCTGGAATTTACTCGGCTACGGCATCCTACAGGCTGCTTTCCGAAGCTGTTTCAGCTGCTGAGGAGTATAATATAGACCATAAGGTGGGTAACATCTATTGCTCTGATGTGTTCTACAGGGATGATCAGATCAATGACACACTGAAAAAAATGGGGATACTGGCAGCAGAAATGGAAAGCTATGCTCTGTATTGCAATGCGGTGGCCGGAGGTATAGATGCATTGACAATACTGACGGTGACAGATATTTTAGATACAGGTGAAAGCGTATCCGCCGATCAGAGGGAAAAGGGCCTGACAAATATGATGAAAGTCGCCCTTGCAACAGCTCAGAATTATGTAAAAAAATACTGCCACCATTAGGCAGTAATATCTGCATTATTATAAACATTAAATAAGGGAGGAGTTTTGGTAATGAAAAAAATTCTGGCGTTATTAATGAGTATTGTGATGCTGGCATGTTTTGTGGCCGGCTGTGGTGCTTCCGGGAACAAGGACAACTCCAAAGGCTCAAAAGTCACTGATGAGGTTAAATTGACACTTGTCGTAGCAGGAACTTTTGGTGACCGTTCCTTCTATGATTCATCAAAAGAAGGTGTGGACAAGCTGGCTAAAGAATTTAATAATCTTAAGGTCGGCACCATCGAGGCCAACAATGAAAATCATGAGCAGCAGATGAGAAATGCTGCAGACGTATCCGATATAGTCGTTCTTGTCGGATGGGAGTTTTATGATGTTGAAACCATAGCACCTGAATATCCTAACGTCAGATTCATCTGGATCGACAATGCCACCAGCCAGAACATTGCAAATGTTCTCAACATCCGGTACAAGCAAAATGAAGGTTCATTCCTGGCCGGCTATATAGCTGCGAAGATGACTAAAACCGGTGTCATAGGTGCAGTCGGAGGAGAAGACAGCGATACTATAAACGATTTTATAGTCGGATATAAGCAGGGCGCACAATACGCAAATCCCAATGTCAAAGTTGAAGTTATCTATGCCAATACTTACGATGATCCTTCTATTGGAAAAGAATGCGCCATTACCCTGAATGACAAGGGTGCCGACGTTATCTTCCAGATAGCATCAAAAACCGGTGACGGTGTATTCGAAGCCGCATCTGAAAGAGGATTCTACGCCATTGGCGTTGACTCAGATCAGAAGTATATCAATGAAGATGTCATTATCTGCTCCATGATGAAGGAAGTTGGCAATTCGATATATTCAGCAGTTTCAGAACATATGTCCGGTAATACATCAAAATGGGGAACCACATGGGATGCTGACATGGCTACCGGGTTCATCAAAATCGGATATGGTGATGCAGGATCTAAGCAGCAGGTTCCCGATGATCTGAAGAAAGAAGTCGAGGAACTGGCAAAGAAGATAGTTTCCGGTGAGATCAAGGTAGACAGCACGATCCATTAAAGGCTGCTTCATAAAGGCGTGGTGCATTTTCCCTGCTCCACGCCTTTTAAATGAATGGAGGTATGGTTTTGCAGGAGACAGTAGTGAAATTTGACCATATTACTATGAAGTTCCCGGGTGTCCTGGCCAATGATGACATATGCCTGGATATAAAAAAGGGAGAGATATTTGCTCTCGTAGGAGAAAACGGAGCCGGCAAGAGTACATTGATGAATGTACTCTATGGAATCTATGAGCCAACCGGCGGAACGGTCTATGTCAAAGGAAAGAAAGTAACCAGCTTTAGTCCCCGCAACGCGATAGATATGGGAATAGGCATGGTCCACCAGCATTTTATGCTTGTTCCCTCGTTCACAGTTGCACAGAATATTGTTCTAAGCCAGGAACCAAGGAAAATAGGCGTTCTGTTTGATTCGCAGAAGGCCGAAGCTGCTGTCCGGAATTTGTCCAATGAATTCGGCCTTAAGGTAGACCCATCCGCAGTTGTCCGTGAATTAAGCGTTGGTCTGCAGCAGCGGGTCGAGATCCTGAAGGCTCTTTACAGAGGTTCGGATATATTGATCCTGGACGAACCTACGGCAATACTTACACCCCAGGAAACAGATGAATTGTTTGCCATGCTGAAAAAAATCGTAAGGGAAAAAGGCATGACTGTTATCATCATCACTCATAAATTGTATGAAGTCATGGCAATTTCTGACCGTGTCGGCGTAATGCGTCAGGGGAGACTGATGGGTGTCGAAGAGACCAAAAATGTAAACGAACGTATACTTGCTTCGATGATGGTGGGCAGAGAGGTCATCCATAATCCTTTTACAAGGACATATCAACCAGGTAAAGTGGCAATTTCGGTAAAAGACCTGGTGGTGAATGACAATCGCGGCCTGAAGGCAGTAAAAGGTGTGTCATTTGAAGTCAGGGGCGGTGAGGTACTGGGAATAGCCGCTATAGAAGGAAACGGACAGAG
>DUSJ01000189.1 GCA_012842645.1 Clostridiaceae bacterium
CTCATCGCCATGACGCTCATCAGCCTTGCATCCAAGGCAATCGCATATTTATTCGGCGTTTTCTTTGGAGCATATTACTTTTTCAGCCTTACGAGACCGGAAACGACCCCTGCCCAAAGGGTTTCCGAGATCCTGTCAAAATACCCCAAGCTGATTCTGTTCAATGTGCTTTTTTACGGTATTTTCCTAATTACCTCGGTATTATTGCTGTTTACGGCTGGCATAGCCATGATGATAATACCTTTCCTGGCATTTTTTTCGGCGTTGATTCCACTTGCGCTCCTTGCCATTGATACAGTATTCATATTTAAAAATCTTCTTATTATTGAATTTGACACGGGAGTTTTCAGGAACTTCAAAAAAGCTCTGGACATCACGAAGGGATGCAGGAAAAGAGTAATAGCAAACGGACTCTGGCCGGTTTGCATAAATATTTTGATCAGCACTTTTTCTTTTGGCATTGACAATCCATTGCTGTCATTGTTCATAGCGGCGTTTTTCGAGGTCATAGTACTCATGATGACACAAAGGCTGACAGCACTGATGTTTATTGACGCCGCCTCTCTCGAGAGGAACGACAAAAGGGTAAAAGAGGCAAAAAACAACGGGTAAAAATAAAGTATTTTATGTATATTTATTCAATTGACACGGTAATACATAAAACAATATAATCTCCTTGTACCTCATAAATATTCATGGAACCTGCTTTGGACCAGGTTTTTTATCAAGCCGGGGAGGATACTGCAAATGTTTGAATACAACGAAATAGAGAGGATCGATCCCGAGGCCGCGAAGGCCATATATTCCGAGATAGACAGACAGGAAAACAAGATCGAGCTGATTGCTTCGGAGAATTTTGTCAGTAGGGCTGTCCTGGAGGCTGTCGGAACCCCGCTGACCAACAAGTATGCGGAGGGATACCCGGGAAAGCGCTATTATGGCGGATGCGAGCATGTCGACGTGATCGAGAATCTCGCCATCAAACGTGCGAAAGAACTGTTCGGGGCCGAGCATGTTAATGTCCAGCCCCATTCGGGAGCCCAGGCGAACATGGCTGTATTTTTCGCAGTCATGCAGCCCGGGGATGTGTTTATGGGTATGAACCTGGCCCATGGCGGACACCTGAGCCACGGTATGGCGCTCAATATGTCGGGCAAATATTTTAAACCTGTTTCCTATGGTGTCAGGGAATCCGACGGGCTCATCGACTATGACGCTGTCAGGAAGATAGCGCTGGAGACCAGGCCGAAACTGATAATAGCAGGCGCCAGCGCTTATTCGAGGATTATAGATTTCAAAGCGTTCAGGGAAATCTGTGACGAAGCCGGCAGTCTGCTGATGGTGGATATGGCCCACATTGCAGGACTGGTAGCCGCGGGCGTCCATCCGAGCCCTGTTCCGTATGCCGATTTCGTCACTACTACGACCCATAAGACTTTGAGAGGACCAAGGGGCGGACTGATCCTTTGCAAGGAAAAGTATGCAAAGGACATCGACCGCGCCGTGTTCCCCGGCATACAGGGCGGTCCCCTGATGCATGTAATAGCGGGCAAAGCGGTTTGCCTTAAGGAAGCCCTTTCACCTGAATTCAGAGAGTATCAGAAACAGGTTGTTAAAAATGCCAGAGTACTTTCTGAAGCGCTGGCGGACAGAGGCTTTAAAATAGTTTCCGGCGGAACCGACAATCACCTGATGCTGATTGATCTGACCAATAAAGGCATTACGGGCAAGGATGCCCAGCTGATGCTGGACGAGGTAAAGATAACTGTAAATAAAAACGGGATACCCTTTGACACCCTCAGCCCGTTCGTTACAAGCGGAATCCGGATCGGGACTCCTGCGGTCACGACCCGCGGCATGAAAGAGAACGAGATGCTTGAGATAGCCGAACTGATAGACATGGCGCTGAGCGGCGGATTTGAAAAGAACAAGAGTGAAATAGAAGAAAGAGTAAACCGGCTGACGGCTCGCTTTCCGCTCTACAAATAAAAATCAGACTGACTTGTTGTCATGAGTCTCATTTTAATCATTGACAAAGCGGAACCAGGTGGGTATAATATTTCGTGTTGACCTTCCGGGGGCTTATTGTGCGCTTTAGGAGGGAAAAGTATTGAAGCTTGACATAACCTCGATAATAAAAAATAACGGCGGGATCATCAAGTTCCAGTTAGAGGATTACCTTGAGGATCTCAGGACCGGTCTGGGCACGGTTTCATTTACAGGTCCCGTGGAGTTTTCCGGATCGGTTGCCAACAATAATGGAATGCTTGTCCTGAAAGGCCTTGCAAAAGTCAGTTATGAAACGTTTTGCGACAGGTGCGGAGAAAGGATAGAAAGAGAGCTCGCCATTACGGTCGACGAGGGGATCGTAGAGAAGTCCGAAACTGTTGACGACACGGTCGAAGAAAATGAAGAAGACCGGTTCACATACAGCGGCAACACCCTTGAGCTTGACAGAATACTGGCCGATTATATATTGACCAATATTCCCATGTCGCATATATGCCGCGAAGACTGTCCGGGTATCGATTCCGGAAACGGGGCTGAGCTCGAAGGTGAAAGCGGCGGAACAGATTCGGTGGATTCCCGGTTTGAAGCATTAAAAGGTTTTTTTGATTGATTTGAAAATAACAGCAGGGATGCTGAAAATGCAAGCACTGAACGGAGGTGTTACAAATGGCGGTACCAAAAAGGAAAGTGTCGAAGCAGAGGAAGAATAAGAGAAGGACGCATTACAAACTTTCAGCGCCGAACCTGGTTGCATGCAAGCAGTGCCATGCGCTTAAGCTTCCGCATGTAGTTTGTAAGGAATGTGGATATTACGACGGCAAGGAAGTTGTGAAGGCGGACGAAAACAAGAAATAACCTCCGGAGCATTCCATCGACTCAAAAAGCGTAGTAGCAGCTATCACATAGCTGCTATTGTTTTTTTTACCGGATGCCTGATACTCGCTTAAATTGCATGCAGGCACGCCGAATAAAGTGTGTACATGGATCTAACTGACAGCATGCTCAGAGATGTTGAATCAGAGGAACCGTCTCCTTGCATAACTTTGTCCGGACACAAGGTTTTTCTCGGACGAAAAGAGCGATGAGTATGCGGGAATAGAGGAGCGACCCGTGAGAAGAAGACCACACGTTGGAGCACGACGGACGGAGCGACAGCGGAGAAATGCCATATAACGAGGATATTGATCATGTAAACATGGGTGCTTTGGAGAATTTTCTGGAGCGAGAACCTTGGGGCCATAGGAACTGTCCCCTTTTTTCCCAGAAACAAGAAAAATGAAGCAAAGGAACCGTCCCTTTGCTTCACCCTGAATGAGGTGTTGCCCATGAATAAAATTGAAATAACATCCGTAGAGGAAAACAGCATCGCCCATGAGCTTGGCATTGAAGCCGGCGACTTCCTGGTATCGATAAACGGCCAGAAGATCCAGGATGTTTTTGATTACCGGTTCCATTGCGCCGATTCCGAGATCCTGCTGGAGATCGAGAAAAAGAACGGTGACAGATGGCAGTTCGAAATTGAAAAGGATGAAGCCGAAGACCTGGGAATCGAGTTTGCCAGTCCCCTCCTGGATGAAGAAAGATCATGCCGGAACAAATGCATATTCTGCTTTATAGACCAGCTGCCCAAAGGGCTGAGAGAGTCCCTGTACTTCAAGGATGACGATGCGAGGCTGTCTTTTCTTTTCGGGAATTATATCACCGCCACGAACCTGCCCGACAGTGAGATCGACAGGATAATCCGGTACCGTATGTCGCCAGTGAACATATCCGTACACACCACCAACCCGGAACTCAGGGTAAAGATGCTCAACAACCGTTTTGCAGGCGACATCCTTGACAAGATCCGGAGATTCACATCTGCCGGTATCACCGTCAATACGCAGATCGTGGTTTGCCCGGGCATTAATGACGGAGAGGAACTGGACAGGACCATAAGGGATCTTACCTCCCTTGGCCCGCAG
>DUSJ01000190.1 GCA_012842645.1 Clostridiaceae bacterium
TCGGTCCCACCAGCGCAAGCATGTTGCCGGCTATGGACAGCAGCAGCGCAAGCAGCAGGCAGAGCCTGTACTTTCCGAGGTAAGCGCCCAGGCGGACTATTACCTGCCTTTTGGTGTTTTTCATTTTTGAATAGTCATATTCATATCGTGAACTATGTCTGGCTGGCATAGACCCTGTCTCCCATCTGTATCCTGTATAGTTCCTGGTAAACCTCGCAGGTTCTTAAAAGCTCCTCATGGGTCCCGCAGCCTATCTGTCTTCCGTCCTCCAGGACAAGGATTTGGTCCAGGGACATGACGGAACTGACCCTCTGGGCTACGACGATCTTGGTGGTCATGTGGAATTTTTCATGGAGGGCTTTTCTTATCATTGCATCGGTTTTATAGTCAAGCGCGCTTGAGGAATCGTCCAGGATGAGAATATCGGGCTTGCCTGCCAGCGCCCTTGAAATAAGAAGGCGTTGTTTCTGCCCGCCGCTTAGGTTTGCTCCTTTTATGGAAAGATCGGCAGTATACGCCTCGGGGCGGACCATTATGAACTCCTTTGCCATGGCGTGTTCGGACGCTTCTATCACTTCTTCCTCGGAAAGTTCCCGCCCGAATCTTATGTTTTCCATAATGGTATCTTCGAACAGTATATCGTTCTGGAAAGCAACGCCGAACATGCGCCGCAGTTCGCCTTTATCAATGGTCTTTATGGGCCTTCCGTTGATCCGTATTTCTCCTTTCTGGGCATCGTAAAAGCGCATCAGCAGGTTGATTATGGTAGTCTTGCCCGAGCCCGTGGAACCGATGATGCCCAGCGACTCCCCTCTCCTGAGCCTGAAGTTTATGTTGCTTATATTGTCCTCGCCATCATCGTCAGGACCATTGTTATATCTGAAAGAAACTTTGTCAAACTCAATATGGTATTCCGGCTCGCCGGTTATCTCCCCTGATTCGTCAGGGCCGGCATCATCACAGGAAATGACGGACAAATCCTCTTCCGCTTCAAGCACCTCTTCTATTCGCCTGGCCGACGCTATCGCCTTTGTGTAGATGGTAAAGATCCTGGTAACGGCCAGCATCGCGTTAAGGATGATGGTGAAATAGCTTAAAAAGGCTATTATCTTGCCTACTTCCGTGAGACCTGAGTTTACCCTGAATCCGCCCACTATTATGATCATTACGAGACCAAGGTTCAGAAGGAGGGTGATCGTGGGGTTGGCCGCTGCCATTGTCATGCCGGCCTTTTTCTCTGTCTGGGCGGCGTCGGTGTTTATCGCGGTGAAACTTCCGATTTCATGGTTTTCCTGTGACAACGCCTTAATTACCCTGATCCCGCTGATGTCTTCCCTTACCTTTCTTACCATGCTGTCAATTTTCGTCTGAAGTTGTGTATAAAGGGGAACACCTTTTTTGGACACGAAGTATACCACCAATGTGATCAGCGGCATGACACCGACCATCACAAGGGTAAGAACCGGGTCAAGGGTAAGGGTAACGATGATCCCGCCAAGGAGCAGGATGGGGGCGCGCACGCCGATACGCTGCATCACGCCCAGCATGTGATGGACGTTATATGTATCCGATGTCATCCGTGAAATCAGGGTGGGAACTGTGAACGCATCTACCTGCCTGCTTGAAAGATAACATATCTTTTTAAACAGATCATGCCTTATGGCTTTGGTGATATCTCTCGCGACAGCTGAGGCCATTGAGTTCGCTATGATGTTCCCGACCACCGCAAAGACGGAGAACAGCAGCATCATGGCCCCCCACAGCAGCACTTTCCCGATGTCCTTAAGGGGTATGACCTCATCGATGATATATGCGAGCACCCAGGGAATAAGCAGGTCCATTATGGTACCCAGGAACTTAATCGAAAATCCGAAGGTCATCCGCAGTATATAGGGCTTTATGTATCCAAGTATCTTCCTCATCGCTGTCAACCCATTGAAGCAAGGGGACGGTTCCCTTGCTTCATTTTTCCTGATTTTGTCAACCTCTCAAATGCTTACAGTAAAATTTTCAACTGGAATATTGATTTCAGTTGCTTTTTCCTGCGCAGTTTCAATTATACCATAGGATTGTGCCATGGGTACGGTTCTAATAGCAGAAAGAAGTTACCTAAAGCGAAAAGCTGGTTCAAAATCTTTCTAAGCAATTTTATTAAATGGTAGAATAAGGAATTTTGAAGCAAAGGAACCGTCCCCCTGCTTCACTCATATGGGCAGGGGAAATGGCCGTTTTGGGCTGCTTCATACTCATCTGAGAAGTAGATTATGCTATCCGGGTCGAAACCTGTATCTGTCAAGACTATCTTATTATAATACTCGCAGTCTGTACGGCAATAATACAGGATACCGTGCCATGAATAGCCGACTATGGGTGCTTTTCTTATCACGCGGGCTCCTCCAAGGGCATAATGCCTGTAGCTCTTGCCTGATAAAACCGGAAATCCCTGCGCAAATACCAGTATCCCCTCGTCTGTAAGGGCCCTTTTCCAGTCGGAGTCATCGATAGACGGAAATTCAATACTGATATAAAGGCTTTTACCCGATGCCCATGAATTGTATTGTTCCATGTATCTCATGATCTCTTTCCGGACCGAGTTATTCACTGCCCCAAGCTTCAGGTTTTCAAAGGTCTGTTCATCATTGAAAAACGAAATCTTGTCCCTGAAATCCCGGTAATCGCCCTGGTAAAAGCTTTTATCCAATTGGTCATAAACATATACATCACTGCCAAGAGTGTAACGAACAGAAAATCGTCCGGAAAGGGTCTCCCCGATATAATGCTGCACAGGAAACCAGGTATGCCTGACCACGGTCTGTCCGCGAACATCATTATACGGGTTAAGAGCATAAAGGCAGAAACCCTCATTCTCCAGGAAAACCAGCAAAGGCACACAGGCGTCGATCCTTGCTTTCGCAGCCAGGTCCGCATATGAATAAAACGAGTAATAAAGCGTGTCAAAGAAAGCAGCGGCAGCAGCCTGCCTGGCATTCCCGGATTCTTCATGCGCATTCCAGGACAAAATAAATGCCGCATCCTGTACGGCATTGTCTATTATATTATCATAATAAGTCCTGAGCTTCCGGTCCTCAGCGGCAGTTTTCGATGACTGATCGCTTATAAAAAGGAACGGCAGGATAATTATCACGAAAAGTATTGCAAGACTAGTAAGCTTCATTCCTCACCATTCCTCCCGCCCTTACAAATATGCATGGTGTTTTCGTATTCGAAAACAGTATCATATCCCTTAAGGCCACAGCCATCGTTTTGCCTCTGTTCTGCACTTCCACGAAGAAAAGATCTCCCATGGCCATTTTATAGCGCCGTGATTCGTCAAGGGGAGACAACGGGGTCAAAGGGAAAAGGACATCAAGTATTTCATCCTCTCCCCTGGTTACATGGATTATCTCATAATCGCCCGTAAATTCCATCGTATTACCTGTCTGCCGGTATACCGGGTTTACTGACCTCTTTATATGGGTCATCCTGACCTGGTATGTATTGCCTGTCGAATTCAGGCGGTTTACGAAGTCAGTATACAGATTGGGTGTAATATAGCCCGTATCCCTGCATATATCAGCAAACCGGCTGCACTCTGCAAATACGATATTGTAAGCGATATCGTCCTGCCTCTCCAGCATGTTCAGTAATGGAACAAGAAACAATAATACCGCGCATACCAGGAAGGCCAGCACTTTCCAGAGGATCCTGTCCATAACCGCTCCTAAGATCTACCTTAACGAGTAATTTATCCTGATGATATTGCCATCAGGATCTGTATCATAACTGACATGATAAGATCCTTCCGGATCGATCTCCGCATGGTCCAGGGATTCAGCGTTCATACCATCTGCCCATATTTCAGGCATTTCATCAAAAGGGATGGCAGTACCGTATGAGTACAGGCTTTGAAGCTCAGTTATTTCCTTATGGTTTTTCAGCTCTATTACCATATGTATAACTTCGCTCCCGGTTACCTGGATCTCCCGAGCATCCCAAGATATTCCGATCATCATGTCTTCCTCAAGAGCTTTCGCGCTGCCGTTCACATAATCCATATGCCTGCTGTAACTTGTGAAGAAAACCGCCAGGGCAATGCCAAAAAGCAATACTCCCGCCGATAATGAAAGTATCTTTTCAATGTTGCTGTTCATGGCTTACTCCAGTTGGGCGAAAATTATACCGCGGATTTTCTGGTTAACATCATATATCAGGTATGCGATGAATTTACCTGCCGGGTTAATATATTTTGAGGTGAGGTTTGGATTTTCTGCGTCCCTTCTCGCCGCATCGATTACTGTTTTGCTCAAGCCCGTGAGAAGGTTTCCGCTGCTGCTTCCTGCCGACAAAATGATGCAGTTGTCTTTCACGCTCAGAGTTCCTGTAGTATCAGATATGTATCTTGTATAAGTGGCACTTAAGCCAGTGTTGGCAGCCGGGTCGAGCTTGACCGGATTTCCGCTATTGCTTCCCAACGTGGCTACCATTATTATTACTTCTCCGCTTCTTCCTGAAAAGTTGCCTATCGCGGACAATACATCGTCTCCCCTGACCTCTTTTCCGTCGTACATCCTGAACTCTTCCTCAATAAGGCTTTGAGCGATCGAGCCTACCTTGTCATTGGCGACATTGCTGACCTCTTTCATGCTTCCGAAAATGCTGATTCCTATGGTAACGATAGCTATAAACAGCAGTATCGATACCCCCAGCCAGAGAGCCTTTGATAAATTGCCTTCCATACGATTACCTCCATGGACAGTATTATCTTTATATCTGCA
>DUSJ01000191.1 GCA_012842645.1 Clostridiaceae bacterium
AACATAGCCACCCTTTGCCTTTACGGGGTCAATTTTGACAGGGACGAGGGAAGGATGCTCGCCCTTACCCGTGAGGGCGCCCACAGCATGAACCGTATTATACATACCGGTGACGCCACCGGAAAGGAAGTATGCGATACCCTGGTCAGGGCGGTTTCTACGCTGAATAATGTTACCATCAGGGAACAAACCTTTGCAATAGATATCCTTACCGAAAACGGGGAATGCATGGGAGTACTGACTTCGAACGAAGACGGTACCGAACTTAAGGCCTATTACGCTCCCGTGGTTGTCTGCGCGTCAGGTGGTTACGGCCAGCTGTATTCCAGGACAACAAATCCCGAGGTTGCAACAGGAGACGGTGCGGCCCTTGCGCTTAGGGCGGGAGCGGAGCTCATGGACATGGAATTCGTCCAGTTCCATCCCACGGTCCTGTTCCATCCCGAAAACCAGAATTTCCTGATCTCCGAGGCTGTAAGGGGAGAAGGAGCAGTACTCCGCAATAATAAAGGGGAGCGTTTCATGGAAAACTACCATCCGATGAAAGAGCTGGCCCCGAGGGATGTGGTTTCGCGTGCGATTTTCCAGGAGATGCAGAAAACTGGTACCACCCACGTTTTCCTTGATATTGCCCATAAGGATAAGGAGTTCCTGAAGAATCGCTTCCCGACCATATTCAATAAATGCCTGTCATACGGTATAGATATCTCGAAGGATTTCATACCGGTGGCGCCGTGCCAGCATTACAGCATGGGCGGCATCAGGACCGATGAATGGGGCAAGACAAGGATACCCGGATTCTATGCGGTCGGCGAAGCGGCATGCAACGGGATACACGGAGCCAACCGGCTTGCGTCCAACTCGCTCCTGGAAGGTCTCGTATTCGGGAAAAGGATAGGACGCCTGATACAGGAGAACATAGATAAGATAAAAATCAGGGAAGGCTTCAGGCCAAGGATACGATTCATTAAGGAAAAAACAGTGAAAGACATTGATTTCTATGGCATAAAGAAAAAGCTCCAGGAAATCATGACGTCGAACGTTGGAATAATAAGAAGTGAAGAAAGCCTCAGAGAGGCCATGAAGATAATATCAGAGATGAGATCGGAAGTCGAAGGGGCCGGGGTTGTCCACACCAGCCAAATGGAGGTCGTGAACATGCTGACCCTTGCAGAGCTCGTGGTTAAGGCCGCCATATTGAGGCAGGAGAGCAGGGGAGCCCACTACAGGACGGACTATCCTGCGGCGGATGATCATAATTGGCACAAAAATATCATTTTCAGGACCGGAGGTCAAAATGCTTGATTTTACGATAATTGATGAAATCATATGGCGCGCTCTTAAAGAGGACATGCCCATGGGGGACATTACTACCGACAGCACCGTGGACGAGGACATGGTATGTTCGGCCAAGCTGATTGCCAAAGAGGACTGCGTCATCGCGGGCATAGACGTGTTTACGAGGGTGTTTACCCTTCTTGATCCAAAAATCTATACGGAACGCTACGTAAACGACGGTGAAAAGGTCGGTAAAGGAACGGTGCTGATGTATATAACCGGTAACGCCAGGGCCATGCTCAAGGCTGAAAGAACGGCGCTGAACCTGTTCCAGAGAATGTGCGGTATTGCGACAGCAACGAGGAAATTCGCAGATATCCTCGAAGGCACCAGGTCGAAGATAGTTGACACCAGGAAAACCGCCCCGGGCCTGCGTTACCTGGACAAGGCCGCTGTCAGGATCGGGGGCGGGACCAATCACCGTTTCTGCCTGTCGGACGGGGTCCTGATAAAGGACAACCATATCAGGGCCGCAGGAGGGATAAC
>DUSJ01000192.1 GCA_012842645.1 Clostridiaceae bacterium
CCGGAAACACCACCGGCACACCAGATCCAATGGCCAAGCTGATCGAGGCGGCAAAGGCGGAGGGAAAACTTGTCGTTTACGGTTCCTGTGAAGAAGCCTATCTCTCTGCGGCATGCCGGCGATTTCAAGAGCTTTACGGGATAGACGTCGAATACCAGAGGCTATCTACCGGTGAAGTATATGCCAAGATCAAGGAAGAAGCCGGCAAGCCTTCCGCCGACGTATGGTTCGGCGGCACGACCGATCCATATAACGAAGCGATCGTAGCAGGTTTGCTTGAACCATATGAGGCTATAAATGCAAAGAATCTTGTCGATGACATCTATCGTGACAAAGACGGGCACTGGTATGGCATTTACAAGGGTATCCTCGGTTTCATGGTAAACAAGGAGGAATTACAGCGCCTTGGCCTCGAGGCCCCCAGGGACTGGGATGACCTTCTGGATCCAAAGTATAAGGGGCTCATCGGCATGAGCAATCCTTCAACTGCAGGTACTGCCAAGCTTGTCATCAACACCATGGTCCAGATGAAGGGTCATGACAAAGCCATGGAGTATTTCGTAAAGCTTGACAAGAATGTCTATCAGTATACGAAGAGCGGTTCCGGCCCGTCAAAGATGGTAGGCCCCGGTGAAATCGTCATTGGCATAGGATTCCTGCATGACGGAATCACCCAGATCCTGAACGGCTATGATAATATTGAGCTGATAATCCCGAAATCAGGGACCAGTTATGAGATCGGCGCAACTGCTATTTTCAAGGGAGCCGCTCATCCGAACGCAGCAAAGCTTTGGATCGAATACGCCCTGTCGCCTGAATGTGTGAATCTCGGACAAAAGAATGAAAGCTACCAGTTCCTTGTGATCAAAAATGCGACCCAGCCCAAGGAAGCTGAACAGTTCGGTCTGGATCCAAACAACGTGATCGATTATGACTTTGAGGATGCGAAGCAGAACACCTCCAAGTACGTGGAAGACTTCTTCAATGCGGTGACCGGCGGTGCGGACAAAGCTGACAAGGATCGTTTCAAGACTGAATGATCCATGTCCAATAGTCTTGCTCAAAGCAAACTGCAGGGGATGGATGACAGGCCATCCCCTGTAAAAATAGAAATATGTCTTGAAAGGAGGGCGAACAGGTGAAACATAGCCAGAGTATCAGGCTTGAACAAAAAAAATTCTTCTCTGACCCTGTCCTGGTGTTTTCCATTTTGCTGTTACTCGTTTTTCTGGTTTTATTTATCCTTTACCCCCTCGCTATCCTGCTCATAGACAGTATCATACCTCCGGAGGAAGGAACCGTTACCTTATCAGTATTCCAGAGGGTATTGGCGCTTACGAGGTTCCGTACCGCATTTGTCAACACCATAAGGCTGGGGATCCTGACAGGAGTATTCTCAACGGCCATCGGCCTGCTGTTCGCTTATGTCGATGTGTATGTAAAAGTACGCACCAGGATGCTTGGGAAGCTGTTCAACCTGGTTTCTCTGCTCCCGGTGGTTTCTCCTCCTTTTGTACTGTCCCTGTCCACAATTGCCTTATTCGGGAGAAGCGGGCTCATTACCCGTTCCATTCTTAAGATTTACGATTCAAATATCTATGGCCTCTGGGGAATCGTTATCGTTCAGACCCTGACATTTTTTCCTGTCTGTTACCTGATGATAAAAGGACTGCTTAAGAACATAGATCCGTCCCTTGAAGAGGCTGCAAGGGATATGGGGGCTTCCCGCGGAAAGGTGTTCATGACCGTGACCCTTCCGCTGCTCCTCCCGGGGCTTGGAAACGCATTCCTCGTGACCTTCATCGAATCGGTGGCCGATTTCGCCAACCCGATGCTTATCGGCGGAAACTATGATACCATGGCTACAACCATTTACCTGCAGATCACCGGCGCTTATGACAAGACAGGAGCGGCGGCAATGGCTGTCATTCTC
>DUSJ01000018.1 GCA_012842645.1 Clostridiaceae bacterium
AATAGCCGTTATAGCCATCGCGACCCAGCTTACAAGGGCCCTTCCTTTCATCCTTTTCCCCGAGAATAAAAAGACTCCTGGATATATCCTGTACCTCGGAAAGGTCCTGCCATACGCGGTTATGGGCATGCTTGTGGTCTACTGCCTCAGGAATGTTTCATTAATTTCAAGTCCGTTTGGCATTCCTGAAGCTGTCGCCGTCCTGTGCGTCGCCGCCCTTCATATCCGGAAAAACAATACATTATTGAGCATAAGCGTGGGCACGGCGGTTTACATGCTGCTGGTGCAGGTTGTGTTCAAATAAATACCGTTTTATTGTATTATCCCGGTCAATATGGCTGATTGTGAACTATATTCGTTGTGACCCGCAAAGTCTAACCCCCATGTTTCTTTATCAGCAAGCTGCAGAATATTGGCAGGATTCACGATCAAAACCACCTTTCCGTTTCCAAGCAGTGTGGAGCCGGATATTCCCGGAATGAAGGCAAGATTGCCCTCCAATGTCTTTACCACAAACTCTTGTTCATTTTTCAGCTTATCCACCACTATTGCAAAATTCTCAGTTCCATTTGTCAGGATAACGGCATTCAATTCTTCTTTTTCATTATCGGTATCTCCAATTCCGAAGAGCTTGCTTAGCCATTCGACCCTGATAACATCTCCCCTTAAGTATGTGAAACACTTCCCGCTATATGTATGTAGACTGCTTTTATTTAGCTTGACCGTCTCTATTATATATTCCAAAGGAAAAATATAAGTCTCTCCGGAAACTTCCACGGTCAAACCATGTGATACTGCCAGTGAAAGCGGCAGTTTTACAATAATTTTAGTACCTTTGCCTTTTTCGCTTTCTATCATTATACTCCCATTCAGTTTTGCTATATTGCTCTTAACGATGTCCATACCCACACCGCGGCCGGATATCTCCGTGATCTGTTTTGCAGTACTGAAGCCCGGAATAAATATAAGGTTCAGCAATTGGCTGCGGTTCATCCTTTCAGCTTCCTCACTGGTAACAAATCCTTTCCGGATTGCTTTTTCCTTGATTTTCTCCGTATCCATCCCGTTTCCGTCGTCTTCTATCTCAATAAACACATGTTTGCTCTTGTTATAAGCTCTCAGCACGATCCTTCCCGTCTCAGGCTTCCCTTTTGAAATGCGCTCTTTGGGATCTTCAATCCCGTGATCTGCGGCATTGCGTATCAGGTGCACCAGGGGATCGCTGATCTGCTCGATGATAGTCTTGTCCAGTTCTGTATTCTCGCCTTCCATAAGCAGTTCTATTTTTTTGCCGGTACTATGGGCAATATCCCTGACGACTCTGGGCATTTTCTGGAACACTGCTTTGATTTCCACCATTCTTATGGACATAACAGTATCCTGAAGTTCATCTGAAATTCTGTTAATATAAGAACCCACTTGTTTTACTTCCTTGGAAATCTCAGACAGATCATATTCTGCATTTAATTTTGATGATATGTGCATAAATGAATTCTTGGCTATAATAAGCTCCGAAATCATGTTCATCATCCTGTCGATCTTCTCCTGGCTGACCCTTATACTCTGGGTTATGCTATTTGGGTGCCCGTTTTCATCTGTCTTTTTCAGTTCCTGCGTGGTTGCCGGAGCCTTAGGCAAGGAATCAATTGTCAATGATTGCACTCTTGATATATGCTCCCTGATTTCTTCAAGGATATTGTCAATCTTAAGATCGATGAACTTTCCCGAAGCAACGGAGCCAATACATGACTTCAAATGATCTATAACCAGAAAGCCAAGATTAATCAACCTGTTTTCAAAATTTAATCCTTTGTCCCTTACCAAGGCCAGGAGGTTTTCAAAATTATGGGCGATTTCCGAAAGCTTTTTTAGTGACGAATACTCAGGACACCGGGCCGATAAGGTCGAAAGATATACTCCTGCTCCGCCTTTGATACTATGGACCGCTCTGAACAGCTCACTGATTGTCTCTTTGTCGCTGCCATCAGCATCAAGCCGTATCAGCAGATCATTCTCGATTTTTTCAACATGTTCTGTGCTTTCAACCAGAAACTGCTCCCTGATTCCTTCCGTAAGCCCCTGCTTAAACTCTTCAGATTGCAGGTTCTTAAGTTCTGTCTCCTCCGAAATTTTATTATCGATAATATTATATCCTTCGGCCAAACAGCTTTCATATGCCTGCTTGAGGCTTAAAAGCACCTGTTCCTGATCCTGTTCGCTTTGAAACTCAAGGAACTCCTGGGCACCTTTATAAGTGTCAAATTCAGCCAGTTTTTTATATAATCCTGATATATAGGCATCCAAAAAATCCCCTGACAAAAGCAGGCTGTCAATAACTTCTTTGCTGACTGTTATCCTTCGGATCCTTACAGCTTCCAGCAACAGCTCTATTTCACGGCATAACCTGGTTATTATCGGCAGCCCCGCAAAGGAAGAACTTATCTTTATCCCATGGATCCCAGTAAAAATACTATCAGTCAGTCCTATGTCTTCCGGGCAGGTCTCCAGCTTTAAAATATTCTTCTCCAAATCGTCAAGGCATTCCTTGCACTCATCGGCAAAAAGTTTCACTATATCAATATCTTCCTTGAAGATTTTACTTAACATAACATTCTCCCCTTAAGCCGACAAAAGCTTTTTTATCGTTCTTACCAGTGTTTCGGGTTTTATGGGTTTTAACAAGTGTATAATTCGCCCCTCTTCAGGTCCTATAAGGTCTGGATTCAGTTCGCCTTTCGGTCGAGATTATGATAATTGGAATAAAGATCCCTTTTTTATATATGTTCCTGATCAGCTCGTAACCATCCATTTTGGGCATGTTTATGTCAGTTATTAGCAGATGGTATTCCTCTCCCAGGAGCTTCTTCAATGACACCGCACCATTTTCGGCAGTATCCACCTGATACCCAAAGGTTTTGATGATATAGCTGTGAAAATTTCTCACCACTTCGGAATCATCCACTATAAGTATCTTCTTTTTTGAAGATAAATACATAATATTCCATATCCCCCTAACATTCAGGTCTTGAGTACACAATAGCATCACCTATCCTACGGACCTTGAAGGCAGATGATATCCTTCCTACAGATTCCGAGTGTCCGAGGAAAATAAAACCACCCGGATTCAAAGATTCATAAAAGCTCGATAAAACACTTTTTCTCGATTCATCGTCAAAATATATCAGGCAATTCCTGCAGAATATGAAATCGTACCCGTTTATATTGCTCATTTCATTTTCATCCATCAGGTTAATCCGTTTAAAGCACACATGCTTTCTGGCATTCAGGTTGATAAGGTACTTCTCGTTTCGCCTTGTAAAATACCTTTCCAGATATTCAGGAGGAACATCCTTTATGGATCTGCTTTCATAAAGCCCTATTTTCGCAGTTTGAAGCACATCAGTGTTTATGTCGGTAGCAAGTATTTCAATATCCCATTCTTCCGGATTGTCAAGCATTTCCTGGAGGATGATGGACAGTGTGTAAGGCTCTTCTCCGGTGGAACATGCAGCGCTCCATATTTTAATTTGCTTTCTGCTTCCTTTTTCCCTTACGAACATGGGCAGTATATCCTCTGCAAAATTGCGTAATTGAGGAAAATCGCGAAAAAAGTATGTTTCATTTACCGTAAGTTCATTTATCAATTTATCGAATTCAGAAGTGTCGTCAGCAAACTTCAGCAACAGGTAATACTCGTTCAAATCATCCAGCTCAAGCAGACCCGCACGTTTTTCAAGCCGTTTATGTACATAATACTTTTTACTGTATTCATAATATAATCCTGTTTTTTTGTATATTAGTTTTGCAAACTTATGGAATAAATCATCTGATAATATCATTTACATACCTCTTTCATATTTCATAACGAACTTTTTTAGCGAGTCTGAATCGTCCATACAAGTTAATAGTTTCTGCAAGGCGCTGAACTATAATATATCAAGAAACACAGGAACACGCTGAAAAACATCCATTTTGCAATGTATTTGCTTTACCGGCAATTCTTTGCATTGAACTCTGTGAATACAACATCTCCATGATTGCATCGGTCTCGGACCTGAACAAGTAAAAATCTTCGACGGTGTTCAGCGAGTCGAATATATTGATTAACCTCCTGGCATCAGGTTTCTCAATAATTATGCCTAATCCTATGTTTCTGGCCTTCATTTGATCCTTTACTTCGATCAAAGCCCTGACTTCATCTTCATCCAGCGTATCCAGATTGCTTAAATCAATAAGAAAGGCCAATGTTGATGACTTGTCGGTCATTTCCGCAAATTTTCTCAACCTGTCTGTGAAATCATTGTCTTCAGGTTTGAATACACGGAATATATGCTTGCCCTTGATATAGTCACTTGCCCTCTTAATCAACCCGAACATCTTTGCCTGAAGGGTAGAGCGTTCTTTCTCGTCATTATCCGGTTGCCCGTCATACATATGGACAATATGGGAAAACAATTCATCGAAATCCCTGACAAACGTGTCTATTTTATTTTTGTTTTTTATTTTTTCAAAAGCGCTGGCAGCTTCACCGTGCAGGGTTTTCAAAACCTGAAGCTTGTTTTCGTCCACCCTGAAATCTTCCGGCTGGTTGAAAAGAATATTATATAGCTTTTTAAATACTCCCAAAAGAATGCATTTCCTCCATCGTTCCAGCTTTTGAACGGAATAATCAATGACCCGCAAGAGATGTTCTTTATTGTCTATGGGCTTCATAATGTAATCATTGGCGCCGTATTCAAGTGAACTTAATATTTTATCCATGGTAGAGTTTCTTGACATCATAATTACCTGGGTCAGGGCATCATAGTTTTTGATCTCCTTTAAAAGCTTAATTCCGTCCATTTCAGGCATATCAACATTGATCAGCACAATATGATACTTGTCTTCTTTTACTTTTTCAAAAGCAGCAACCGTGCTCATGGTAGTCTCGACTGTGAATCCTTCCTGTTCCAGCAGTTTCTTAAGAGTATCCAATGTTTCTTCTTCATTGTCTGTTATCAGAACCTTATATTTGCTTTTCATCTGAACCCCCCACAATTCGCCTGTACTTATTTGATCTATAGTCTTAGGATCTTTCCACGGCTTTAACGATTTCTTCAGCTATCCTGTATGATGGCGCTATTATCTCGGCACCGCCTCTTTCAATTGCTTCTCTCGGCATACCGAAAACTACCGCCGTTGACTCATCTTCCGCTATGGTCATGCCCCCGGCCTTTCTTATCTTCACCATGGCATCTGCACCGTCATCTCCCATTCCCGTCATGAGAACTCCTATCACGTTTTTCCCTCCATACGCTTCCAGGACGGATTCCATCGTTACATTCACCGACGGCATAAAAACTGTCTGAGGACTGGTGGTAAGACGTATCATTCCTCTCCCCTTCCTGACCACCATTTGATAACCTCCCGGCGCAAGATACCCTTTTCCATCCTGAAGTACATCTCCTGCTTCTGCTTCCTTGAATGGAAAATGGCAGACAGCATTCAGCCTTTTGGCAAAGGAAGTTGTAAAAGTCGGAGGCATATGCTGTACCACGATCAGAGCTGCCTTAAGATCCGCAGGAAGCATTGGGATTACTTCCATCAATGCACCGGGGCCACCTGTGGAAACGCCTATTACGACTACCTTGGACGGACTCTCATTCATATATGTCCCTGTTTTAGCTTCAGGTACTTTTATGGCTGCAGCTGCGGCGTTAAGTCTTTTGATCCTTTCCCTTATGCTTTTTTTATTGGCACTCTTGTACGCCAGCTTTATTTTTTGGATAATCTCTCTCCCAACGATATGTATATCAGACGAAACAGTGCCCGAAGGCTTGGCTACATAGTCAAAGGCGCCGAGTTCAAGCGCTTCGAAGGTAGTCAACGCTCCTTCGGTAGTAAGGGAACTTATTATCAAAACGGGCAATTCAGGAAAATCGTTAAGAATGTATTGCATGGATGTCAATCCGTCCATGACCGGCATATTAATATCCATGGTAATTACATCGGGTTTTAAGTAGTGTGCCTTATCGATGGCATCCTGCCCATCCCTTGCCATTCCTGCCACTTCAAGGCTTGGGTCGGTCATAATGATCTCTTTCAGCACTTTTCTCATAAGGGCAGAGTCATCTGCTATCAATACCTTTATCCTGCGGGTCACAAACATCACCTGTCACACTTTCCGGAGTAACCCAATAAGCAAACCTTAGCAAAAGCTCAATATCTTGCTGATGTCAAGAATCAGGATCATTCGCCTGCCACCATCAAGTTTTCCTACACCTTCTACATAATCGCTGTCGATTCCGCTGCTCAGTACCTCAGGCGGCGGCTCTATCAGGTTTTTTTCAAACCTGAGGACTTCAGAAACCGAATCTACCACAATTCCCGTTCTCTTCCCGTCCAAATCCACGATTATGATCCTCGTGGCATCGGTTATGGGTTTATCCGGGAGTTTGAAAAGTCTCCTTAGGTCGAGAGCCGGAATCACATTGCCCCGTAAATTTACGATCCCCACGATGTGGTACGGAGCCCTTGGTATTTTGGTTACCTCAGTCATCCTGTTGATCTCCTGGACATTGGCAATTTTGACCCCATATTCTTCAGCATCAATTTTGAAAGTCACCAGTTGTTCTTCATCAATCAGCTGTCTTTCCAGGGTTCTCCTGTCCTCATTCTGCTCGTAACTCCAATCAGATCCGCCTATCTGGCTGATCTTATCGGCAGAGACAAGTTTTGATGGTTCGAGCAGCAGGATAATTCGATTTCCGTTATTAAGTTTTGCTATTCCTTTAATCTGTTCATTGTTCTGGGTCGAGATTTTGGGCGGAGGCTGGATAAGGCTGACCGGAACCCTCAGAACTTCTGAAACCTTGTCCACCATTATTCCTGCGGTGAAATTGCCCATATCCACCACAAGTACCCTTGTATGGTCGCTGATGTCCAGGTGTTCCATTCCGAAATACGTCCTCAGGTTAATTATTGGTAGCAGGTTGTTTCGTATGGAAACTACACCTTCTATATAGGATTCACTGTTTGGAATCTTTACTATTTGAGGCGCCCGGATAATTTCTTTTACCTTCATTATCCCGATAGCATATTCTTCCTTGTCCAGGAGAAATGAAACCAGTTGCTCCTCGTCGATGGACTCGGCGCTGGCTGTATAAGTATTTGTGCCATTCTTGTCCAGGGCCTTTTCCGTTTCGTTTATCCGTTCAGTTACTTTACTGTTGACGCTCAAGGCCTTTACAACATCCAACAGCATGACAAGCCTTTTCCCATTGTTCAGTTTCACAACACCGTTCAAGTAGTCGGAATCCAAGTTTCTGACAATTTCCGGGGGCTCTTCAATATCTGCCGTATTTACCCGCATGACTTCCGACACCTTGTCCACAATAATTCCGGTAGCCTTGCCTTTAACATCGATGACAAGGACTCTGCTGTTTTCATCTATCTCTTTTCTTTCCAGGCTGAATCTGGCCCTTCCATCGACAATTGGCAGGACATTGCCTCTCAGGTTGCAAGCACCTTCGACATAAGAGGGAGCATTGGGAACTCTTGTGATATCAGGAACCCTGATGATCTCTTTTACATCCATGATATCCGCCCCGAACTCATCCTCACCAAGCAGGAAGGTGACTATCTGGCGCTCGGTAAAGCTGGTATTGTTTATACCAGTTGCCATTGTTTATCCCTCCATTCATTGCATGTTCTGAAGTTCATCAGCCAATCCTGAAATCTCTTCAATGGCCTCGGCAAGCTCCTGCATGCCTTTTGCCTGCTGGTTCGCCGCTGCGGCTGCCTGGTTGGCCGCGCTGCTGGCTTCCTGAGCGGCTGCGGCAATCTGATCGACTCCTTTTTTGGCTTGCTCAAGGGCTACAAGCGACTCTTCTGTTCCCTTCTGGATATCCCTGGATCCTTCAAGGATCTTAACCATGCTCTCTTCGATAACGATAAGATTCTGAGTGATCAATTTTGCTTTTTCAACCTCTGCCAGTGATGTTTTGCTGGAAATATCGATATCGGTTGCAACTCTTTGGATCTGATCCTGTATACCTCTTACCAGGTCCTTGATCTTGTCTGTATTTTCGGCTGATTCGTTGGCAAGGGTCCTGATATCGCCTGCTACAACAGAAAAGCCCCTGCCGAACTCCCCTGCTCTTGCTGCCTCAATAGATCCGTTTACAGCAAGCATATTTGTCTGAATAGTTACATTCACAATAGCGTCGACGATTTTGTCGATTCTCCTGGTAGTCTCTTCAAGGTTTTTAATATTTTTTGCTGATACTTTATTGGCTTCCGCAGAAGCAGATATGCCTGCTATCAGGTTCTCTACAGCAGTCTTGTTCTCCTCGAGCAAATTCTGGAGTTCTGCTATTTTTTCTGCGGAATAGGCTGCTCTCTCATTCATCTGTTTTGCCGCTACCACAAGCCTCTCACTAAGCTGAGCAGATTTGTCGGTCAGCTCTGCCTGGGCCTGGGCTCCGGATGATATCTGCTGCATGGCTTTTAAGATTTCATTAGCCGTTGAGTTTGCTTCCTCTACATTGGCAGACAGCTCTTCAGCTGCCGCTGCAAGGGATTCCGAGGATTTTTGCACGTCGGTCGATACTCTCAGGTATTCAGCCATCTGGGCTAAATCCGCAGCGCCGGCATTCAATTCATTAAAAGCCCTGTTCTGCATTTGTATCGACTTTTCAACTTCTTCCGCCGCACCGCTTTGCTGTTCAGCCGCTGCTGCAATCTGGTCAGCTATTTTAAGGAACTCGCTTGCTCCTGTATTTGCGTCCAGTGCATTCTGGGCTATCTCTGCAACACCTTTCTGCACCTGCACAATTTCTTCGTTTATCTTCACGAGATCCGCTGTGGTTTTCTTTGCTTTTTCAACTTCTTCGTTGGCGGCTTTTCCTGCGTTTTCAATATCGCTTACTACGATTTTGACGTTTTTTGGATCTCGTTTACAAGTTCCCGGATATTCCTGGCTGACTTTTCCGAGGTCTCCGCAAGGTTTCTGACTTCATCGGCCACCACCGCAAAGCCTTTTCCATGCTCTCCTGCCCTGGCGGCTTCTATGGCGGCGTTCAGGGCAAGCAGGTTGGTCTGGTCGGCTATCCTTACTACTGCCTGAACGATTTCCCCTATTTCATTGGATTGCCTCTCCAGTTCTTCAACGAGTTTTACAGACTCCAGGTTTGTGTCTGCCGATTCCTTGATTCCCTGGATCATTCGTTCGATTTCTTTTGAAGTGTTGTCTATCAGTTCCTTTGTATTGTAGACCATTTCCAGGGATTCTCTTGCGTTTTTATCTGCTACTATCGAAGCCTTTTCAATCTGGTTGATGGCAGCTCTCGACTCTTCTGCCGCAGAAGACGCTTCATTGGCTCCTTTTGCTATTTGCGCCATTGTTGCGCCCAGTTCTTCTGCTGCGCTGCTGGCTTCCTCGATCCCTGATGCGAGCTGTTCAGTCGCAACTGCAATCCTTTCAGCCAGTTGCTGCTGCTTGGCCAATGTTCTGGCTCTTACTTTGTCCTGGGCCTGTTTTCTGGCCTGTTCCCTTTTTCTCTCCATTTCATCCGTTACCTGTTGGGAAATCTCTGCTACCCCTTTCTCCATGATGTTCGAAGGCTTTGCGAGCTTCTTCTCCATAATGATTCTCCCTTCCATTTTTTGTTTTAATGTACAAATTTTTATTGCAAAAATGCACAATAGTCGGACAGACCCAGCTTTTCCGGACTTATCGTACATTCTCATCCAGTAAAGTTGAGTTGTTTTGGAAAACTCAAATTATTAATTTTATTGGGAGATTTATTTTCTGAATTTACTCAGTTGGCTTATGACTGCTTCGGCCTTGTATGGCTTTACAATGAAACCTTTAGCGCCATGCATTATAGCTTCCCGTACATGGGATTCCTGACCCATTGCAGAAACCATTATTACCGCTGGCTTATGCTCCATTTTTTTTATTTCCGCCATGCACTGGATACCATCCATCTCGGGCATCGTTATGTCCAGTGTAACAATGTCCGGTTTTAGTTCCCGAATTTTTTCCAATGCCACTTTTCCGTTTTCTGCTTCGCCTACAACTTCAAAATCATTTGCCATGAGCAATTGCTTAAGCTGAGCACGAATAAACGCAGCATCATCAACAATCAATACTGTTGTCACAGATTACCCCCCCAATGCTGCAGGCAGAATCCAGTTAATTTTTATCAAATATTCTATATAAAAAACCGCAGCAAAACCTGTTTGCCACGGCTATGAACCACATCATATTCAAACAGACCATGGCAGCCCGACTGTCATAGCGTTTCCGCCTTAGACTCGTAGCTTTGCGTCCTTATTTTTCAATAAGTTTGCCCTTTTTATGGTCCCTTATTTTAATTAATGATTGGGAATATGTCAAGGAAAATTAACATAATAATATGAATGTTCAGTAAATAATCTACGTGTATGAGTCTTCCTGTTGCTGATCTCGGATAAGATTATCCTGCCGGTATCCCAATATTACTCATTTATAGAATTATAATTCTCAAAAGCGTTAATTATATCTTTATTATATGTGTCAAAAAACTGCCCGGGATCATTCTCGTGAAAAGCATTGAGACCATGGTTCACATATTCCTTGAGTTTAAGTGACCGAAAGAAACTTATAACATCGCTTTTTTTCATTTTCAGCTCCTGTATACAGAACCTCAGCATCTCATCAGATGAACAGATGTCTGCACCTGGCACGGTTGTTTCTTTCTTCCTTAATACGATGATAGAATCCCATTTGATTGATCTCTCGGATGAGTGATATGCACTGTTCCCTTCCGAGCGTATGGGCAAGACATTTGTGACAACGAATCCGCTGTCTTTTATGGATCTTGCAAGCGAAATCCAGGCTTCTACTTTATTATGATGATAAGAGAATACAACAATGCCGTTATCTTTAAGTTTTTGATAACATTCTCTGAAAACCCTGGTTAATTGCTGTACATACTGCTCAGGGCCCTTGTCCTTATCACTAGCTACAAAAATCGATTTGTCTGTTATGTCATCATGCCCGAAAGATATGCGGTCCTTAATCCAAACATAAAAAAACGCGGATAAATCCGAGTATATCAGGTTGTCATAATATGGCGGATCAGTAAGGATCACATCAATGGATCCATTTCTGATATTGCACAGGTTCTCGGAAGTCTGGTTCAGTATGAGGCTGCTCCCATTACACCGGTAATACTCATCAGCCGAAGTATAGACATGGTCTTTTATCTTTTCTCCTGTAAAAACCTTTAATTTCTCCTTGTCATCTTTCAGCCGTATTTCATAAGGCCTGCGACAGTACTTTTTCCCCTTTATCATTTTTTGAAATGTTTTTTTTGAAACTGCCACGACCCAATGAACTTGTCCCGAGGACATTATTCTCAACGGCTCTCGATGGAACGGCATAAGAGTGAATCCCGAACAGGAGTGTTAACTTTTATAATCATATGCATAACAGCATAGCATGTTATTGGAGGCCAAACAGTCTGAAAATGCAAGCAAAAACCATTCCCTGATATCATCTTCTTCGATTTTCATTATATTATCCAACAGGATCGATAATGACAACAGCTGCCTTTCATTGAACAAATCCTTAAACAGCAAATAACCATGGTTTTGTGGTCTTGCATCACCGCTTTTGTTTATCGGGATTTTGTCTTCCGGAATCAATGTTATTCTATTGCTTAACCGCAAAAAATCCATTTTTGCTTTTTCATAAAGCCATATATCATAATCATCGGCTTCTTTATAAAACCTTTTTCCGTCTTTTATGTACTCAAGGGCAAATAATTTCAGGCTGTTTGTTCCGCTTACGTTGTATGCGACAGCGATTGATCTGCCGCAATTAATACAGGTAGCAATGCCTTTTTTATAGGAACCTTTATAGATGAAAGTCTTTTTCCTGCATCTTCCGCATACAAACATCTTCCTGTCTGATGGCAGTTCTTCGATCTTTCCACAATACCTGCAGAAGGCAACCATATTGTTTTTGTCTTTTGCCAGGTAATAATGAGGATGAGAAAAAACAGGACTATTGCATTTTGGGCAGTTTAGCTGGTATACCCAAAAAAAGTTGACCACTTCAAAAAAATTGTCGCCAATCCGCGTTATATAATAGTGTTTCAGTTCTTCTTCCACATTTTTCAGTAATATTCTGTACTTTCGGATCAATTTAAGCTCATTGCAATCCTCTATTTCTTTTTTTGTGATAAAGCAGGCCAGCGGATCTATATCCACTCCAATAACATTTGCCTTCATTTTTTTAGCTTCAACAAGGCAAGTTCCACCACCCATGAAGGTATCCAGGATTGTCAGCCCACTCAAATCACAGGATTCGTAGTATGCTTTCCAGAAGTCATCTTCTGATGTTTTTTCAGGAAGAAATATACCAATGATCAACGCTCTTATTACCGAGCTCAGTCTTCTTGCCCACCATTTATGTATTGCATATACAGGACGTTTGGAATTTCCCTCTAACTTGGCTAAGTCTGAAATTGCTTTAACTAGTAAAGCCTTTTCTATAAAAGAGTGTTCAGGTACATCACCAAATTTCAAGTCGTCACATCCTTCTGCTTACGTACTTGTCGCCTGACAGTATATATGCAAGTACAATATAATTAATTTTTTGCATATTACCGTCCTGAAGTCGTCTTCTAAGGCATTATTTTGTTTACGGATAGGATAATATTCTTTTTTTGCTTATAATGGATCGTCAGTAATTGGCATCTATTAGCAATTAAGCAACATTACGATTTTATACCATTAAGCAAGTTTTATCAACTTCAAAGCTTAGGTATTATCTTAATGATGAACGAACTTCTCAAATCCTTTTCTCCCTAAAAAGCCTGCAGGAGGATTGAGAAACATTTAGCATTTATTCGACAGTGCTTCTTTTGCAATCTGGTATTTGCTATTGGGCTTGTTCATTCTGACCGTGCAGACAGTATTAGGCTTTGATATGCCAGGACAGATACAGTCCCATGCCTGACGCAGTCTGCGTATGAAAGGGTTTGCGCATCTTCCCTTCCGCAGTCCAGCAGATAGATACACTCTGAATCATCATCGTAACCGATCATCAAAACGTAATGGTACGTGTACCTTTTGATAGGGTTTTGGATAATATGGCAGATGGTACAGGTCCAAAGCGCCTAAAACCGTAGGATATCCTGCGTCGATCTCAGCTTTTGCCTTTTTGATGGCCTGTCCGAATGTTTTGTATTCAAATCCTGCCATGGGAGCAAGGAATTTATACATCGGCTTTGTACACCCGTCATCGAGTACGATGATCCGTTTCACGTCCGATTTCGGCGTTTTCATGTAGCAGAACGAGCCGAATGAAGAAAGAGCAATTTATTGATAATAATTTTCTATAAAGTCAACCCACTCATTGTAGATATCTTTCTGCGATTTTCCGAAGCATTCCTGGTAATCTTCCGTTTTAAGAAGCTGAAGGACTCTGTCCCAGCCGTAGGCAGTGTCGAGATATTCAATATATGTTTGGGCAAAAGTATAACCGCCTATTTTATTAAACTTGACCGGATTCCTTGTAAGGGTGTCCCTGTAACTGGGAATGGGCATATAATCAAGGTATTCCTTATAGAACTCTTCGCCGTTGGTCAGGTATAGAGCCGTTCCCTCGGTAAGCCACAACTGTATGTCCGGGTTCAATACGCTCACATAGGCATGCACGATTTCGTGCAAAACAGCGTATTTGACATTCTCATAACTATGTAAAGGACCAGGGTTGGCCGGAGAAGTGAGAATAACGTTGGTTCCCATGTTATCTCCAATATACCAGTCCAGGCCAAGAAGCGCACCTATAAAGCCATACTTCTTCTTTTGCATATCAGACTGGGAGTCATAGATATATATGTTCACGTCCGGTTTTTCATCAAAGCCCAGTTTCACGGCTATAAGCCCTGTTCCTGCGTCCGCATGGTCAAAAACGTCTGTCGCGGCGTCCTTTTCCTGCTGGTAGTATACGTCTACCCATTTGCCCACCATGATACTCATGCCAGGCTCAAAAAGGCTTAATGTCGGGATGAAGTTTGCAAAAATCAGTAAGCCCAGTATTAAAACGATTATTACCAGTGTTTTTATGATCTTCTTGACTTTCATACATCCACCCTAAGCTTGAGATATATAAAAGTATATATTTTTTTATCAGGAAAGTCAGCAGTTATTTCGTGAGCTGGTGCAAAAAACTTGTCCATTTCCATGCCGGATAAAATAAA
Source organism: Clostridiaceae bacterium (assembly GCA_012842645.1). GTDB lineage: Bacteria > Bacillota > Clostridia > DSM-8532 > DSM-8532 > DTU059. The sequence goes on from DUSJ01000018.1 coordinate 14,238, forward strand.
AGTGATCCCATAATAAATAAAAAATGAAAATTTCTCAAAAAATATTATTTTTAAATTTATAGGATAACAAGAACAGGCACTGGAACCGTCACTGTGTTACTTCCTGTTGACAATATGACCACCCGGTCATATAATAAGAGCAGGGATATGACCAGGTAGTCATATTATGAAAGGAGGCCTTTATGCCAAAGGAAACTTTTTTTAACCTGCCGAGTGATAAAAGAAACCTGATAATATCTGCCGCAATGGAAGAGTTCTCAAAAGCGAACTATAATTCGGCAAGCATAAACCGAATATGTAAAAGATCTAACATCCCAAAAGGAAGCTTTTATCAGTATTTTGAGGACAAAATGGATCTATATGTTTATATAATGAATTTGGCCATACAGGAAAAAATCATGTTTTTCTCCGCCGCGATTACTGATTTTCAAAGTCTGACGCTATCGGAGCAAATACGTCTGCTGTTTTCAAAAGGTGTCGAATTTGCGAAAAAACATCCTCAATATGCCGCATTAGGCGAGCAATTTTCCAAGGAAAACGACGAAGCCGCGAGATCAGCGGTTATAAAAGAGGGAAACAGGCAATCGGAAGCATTGTTTGAGCAAATGATAAAAAACGCCAAAGAAAAAGGCGAAATCGACAGCCGTGTCGACGATCTGGCTTTAAACCTGCTGCTGCAATCCTTAAACAGCGCTGTTAACAAGTTTATGTCGGAAAAGTATGGCAATGCGGGCTATGAATTTGTAAAAGAAGATGTGAACAACTTTGTTGACTCAATTTTAAGTATCATTTTCAATGGAATTCAAAGAAAAGTCGGTCAGGGGGGGTATCATGAGCAAAAAAACTGATTTCGCAGTGGGAATGCTGTTTGCAGTCGCCACCATAATTTTCATCATAATATTTATGACCAACGATACATTTTTCCAATGGGCTTTCGAGAGACATCATAACATGTTAAGCTGGTATATCAGACCTTTGTTTATAATACCGATTGTCATATTTGCATTCAGGAAAAGTTATACCGGCATTTTTGCATCAATATTCGCATTATTTACAAGCATGTTCTGGTTTCCTGCTCCGAATGAGGTCAGCCCGCAGGTATTGGAGTTTTTGGCCTTTGAAATGGATTACCTGAAGGGCGAGTGGAATGCCCAGAAAACTATAATAAGTCTTGCTGTTCCTGTATTTTTCTTCATGCTTCTTACGGCAGCCTGGAAAAGAAACTGGAGATGGCTTCTGGGGGTTATCATAGGAGCGGCCGTATTAAAATCTGCCTGGAGCATCGCATTCAGCGGCGAAGCAGGCATGTCTGTCTTAAAGCCTGCACTGGCAGGTCTTATAATCTGCATAGGCGGATTATGGTTTTATTTCCGGAAGCACAAGCAGGCAGCTAAAAAATAGACACAGGAACCATTCCCGTGTCTGATATATTATATTACCTGTCCCCGACACTCATTTTGAGTAAAAGTACCCGTCCCCAATACTCAAAATGAGTAAAAGGGTACGTCCCCCAAACTCATTTAAGGAGGATGTCGTCGACGAGGTGCCTCGGATTGCCGGCCGGAGGGGTACCGGCCCTGGGCTGAAGGCCAATGATCATGACGACTTCGCCGTCCTGGCAGTATTCCTGCCTAAACCTGTAGTTCAGGCTTTTCATCGCGTCGAAATCCTCCAGGACCTGCATGGCGGGTCTGAGGTAATAACCGCTGACAACGGATGCCAGCCTCTGGTATAGCTGGCCGCTGAACACATACTCGATGTTTCCCGGATCCGGGTGCTTTAGCAGGATGTAACCGGTCTGGCTGTCCAGTCTTTTTTTGAACTGGGTTATGCTGCTCTCGCCAAAAGACTGCCAGTTTTTTGAGGAAAGCTTCATTATTGGCTGAATAAACGGTTTCAATAATCTCGGCAGGGTATTGAGGGAAAGGCCATACCGATACTTGTTCTGCTCCCATTCGGTCCAGCGGAAGACATCAAGGAGTTCCTTAACAGCTGCCTCATCCCCTGATTCGATGACGGTCGCTTCCAGCAGAATGTCTTTCAGCTTTTCAATTTCAGCGCCCGAATCTACCAGCGTATAGCTGAACCCGGGGAACTCCGATATACACCTATCAATCTCTTTTGCAATATCGAGGTCCTGGCCTGCCGGTCCGGCATCATATGTACTGCCTGATACGGCATCCGCAGTGTCAGTCCCCTCTTTTCCGTGAATGTTTATGGTCGCTATAAGCGGCATCTTTTTGTCAAAGACGGGTATACTGTAAGCGATATCCGCATCATAGCCGTATTTTATTGCGCCTTGCCTGAGGCTTTCGATGAATGTGCCCTGGCTCATCAGAAGCTGTTTATGGTCACTGTCCACCACAGGCAGCGCTTTGTCCGTATCTGCGTATAATTCGACGGAGCTGTCGCTTATGATTTTTACCAGCCATGGCTGCATATTATGACCGCTCGCGGCGCGGATACCATGCGCGATAATCCTGAGCTGGTCGTTTTCCAGCCCGTCGACATACCTGTCAGACCATACCGACTTATATTTTGGGGAAAGAAAAGTACCGTCAAGTCCGATGAACAATAAAACGATGATCAACAGCAAACTTCCTATAATGATCATGGCCTTATTCCTCTTTTTCATTATTTTGCCTCCGGGAATGTCAGTGGTGAATCTCCTTTTTTGCACGTTCTTAACACATAATGGCATTGCAGCAGGTTTTCATCAATAAATCCCGAATTATATTATCATTAAAATTTGATTAGCATAAAAATGCCTTCCTGCTCAGTTCTGCAGGAAGGCTATATACTACAGGGGGGAATTTATCAGCAGCTGTAGTCTGCAGCATTAATTCTTTTTTTTGCCCGGTCTCAGCCATTCAGGCAAAACACCTATTGCTCCTTTTTCGCGAACAGCGAGAATAATGCTCTGCAGCAGTATGAAGAAGCACAGCATGAGGCCGGTGGTGATGCTCTGATAATACGGCTTCGTAAGTCCCGATGCAATCACGATATTCGTGATTGTCTTCAGTGAAAGCATCCCAAAAAGCGTACCGATCACGTTTCCAACACCGCCGGTCAATAACGTTCCACCTATGATATTGGATGCGATTGCCTGCATTTCAGCCTGGGTAGCGTTGGCGGCATCTCCCGCTCCCGTATGCATCAGGTAAACGTATCCGGCGATACCGGACAATATTCCGGCCAACAGGTAAGCAAAGAATTTTGTGCGCTTTACATTGATACCGAGTGTAAGAGCGCTGTGGCTGTTTCCGCCTACAGCATAGAGGTTACGCCCGAACCGGGTCCATTTCAGAGTGATTGCCACCGCGATCACTATGATCAGAGCAATAACTACTCCCAGTTCGATCTGGGCAGGTATAAAGGTCCCGGTCTTCCCGTAATAACCAAGGCCAGGTATTGTGATGCGCATCTGCTTGAGACTCAGGAAAGCTTCATGGGATGCTGTGCGCGGAGCAATGCTTACTATCGTTACCATGCCCCTTGCAAAGAACATGCCTGCCAGGGTGACGATGAATGGCTGTATTTCCAGGTACGCGACCAGTACCCCGTGAAGCAGGCCGAAGAACAAGCCTATGCCCAGGGACATTAAAATCGATCCCAATACAGTGCCGCCATGATCTTCAAGATAAACAACGCATGCCATGGTCACCAGGGCGGTAACACCTCCGCCTGATATATCTATGCCGCCTGATATCATAACCATGGTAAGTCCGCAGGCGATTATGATAAGAAACGCATTGTTATTGAACAGGTCAAGAAACTGCTGGGGATTCAGGAAACCGCCTCCCCATGCGATCATGGCGATCAGGTACATGCCAATGAAGGTACAGATAGTTATTGTCATCAGCAGATTAGTATTGGAGATAGGCTCTCTCAGTTTTTTACCTGGCTTTTCCATTAATAAATCCTTTCTGTTTTTCATAACTTATTCCCCAATCAGTTGGTTTTGCTCGAACATAAGGAATCCGTCAAATGACAGGCCATTCATGCCATGTTTTCAGGAAGCTTTCACCGGGACATCCTTTTCTGCCCGTTTCCTGAACAGTTTTTTATTGAGCTTTATGACGAACTCTTTTACTAACGGCGAACTTACCACTACTATCAAAATAATGACGATCGCTTTATAGGCTTTTACCGCCGCCGAAGGAACCTTCATGGCATAAAGCGTGACGGTCAAAGCCTGGATTATGTACGCTCCGATAATCGAGCCATAAATATTGAATTTTCCACCGCTCAGGGCGTTTCCGCCAATGGCGACTGCCAGTATAACATCCATTTCAGCATCCAGCAGCAGGGTTTCATGGTTGATAAGCCCTATCCTGCATACGGTGATGCAGCCTGCCGTAGCGACACAAATACCCGATATAACAAATGCTATGAGCTTTATCAAAACAGGGCTGATTCCATTGAGATGGGCAGTCCCTTCATTTATTCCGACAACCTGCGTATATAATCCAAGATTGGTTAACTTTAAAACGAGAGTGATCAGGACAAGGAAAACAACCATTATAATTATGGGGGTGGGTATCGGTATTCCCGGAATGAAACCTCCGATACTGACTAAAAGAGGGCTTGAAACTGTTGGCGTCGCGCCTCCGTTTATCCAGTAGGCGATCGATCTTCCGGCCGAAAACAGTATCAGTGTCGCAATCATTGGCTGGATCTTGAATACGGCAACCAGTACTCCGTTGAACAGGCTGAAAAGGACCGAAACGACACAGCCGAATAAAAACGCAAGAAGAATCACGGGTATGGTGATTTCGTTGGAACGGAGCACGCTTACAAAAACGCTGCCCGCTATTGCAGCCATTGCCGCGACGCTTATGTCCTGTCCCTTACAGGACGAAGTTATCAGTGTCATACCTATGGACAGGATAGCAATGGCGGACGCGCCGTTAAGAATACTGATAAGGTTCCCTGAAAGCACGGCGTTCCCATCGTTGTTGGTGGCAATGACCACAGAGAAAAACTCCGGATCCCTGAACAGGTTGAAAACGACTAACAATAAAAGCGCAAACAACGGTATAGCCAACTGAGATCTCGTTAGTTTCCTAAAAAAACTTCCCATTATACCGCCTCCCCCGCAATGGTATGCATGATGTTGTCCTGGGTCATTTCTTCTCCTTTTAGCTCGCCGACTATCTTACGGTCGCGCATGACGATCATGCGTGAACAGGTTCTGAGCATTTCCTCTATTTCAGAAGAAATGAACGTGATGCTCATGCCTTCCTCGGCCAGTTTGAGCACAAGTTTCTGAATTTCTACTTTTGTACCGACATCTATACCTCGTGTAGGTTCGTCAAGGATCAGGTATTGCGGATTTGTAAGCAGCCAGCGTGCCAATATCGCTTTTTGCTGGTTTCCGCCTGACAGCGATTTGATCGGCGTATCCATAGAGGCGGTTTTGATCCCCAATAGCTTGATATATTTATCAGCGAATTCTTCTGCCTCGGTTCTCGAAAACGGCCGGAAAAATCCTTTCATTACCTGCAGGGCAAGAATAATATTCTCGCGTACCGACAAATCTTCCACGATACCATCCCGCTTTCTGTCTTCAGGCAGGTATCCGATACCATGTTTCATGGCATCCTTGGGCTTTTTGATTTTGACATCCTTGCCGTTTATCCTGATTTTTCCGCCGGTGATCCTGTCTGCGGCAAAAATGGCTCGCACACTTTCGCTTCGGCCTGAACCGAGAAGCCCGGTAAACCCGTTGACTTCTCCCCTGCTTATCCTGAAATCAAATGCATTGGTACATTCAATGCTTGATAAGCCAACAGCCTCATAAACCGGCGGTTCATCCGGTTTTTCGTCAGTTGGCTTTTTCTTCTGAAGGGCTGAAACATCTTCAAGATCTTTGCCCATCATCTTTGAGATAAGCTGTACACGCGGCAGATCCTTTATCTCATACTCTCCGACCAGCTCACCGTTCCTCAGAACGGTTATCCTGTCGCATATCTCATACACCTGTTCAAGGAAGTGGGTAATAAAGATAATTCCGACACCGCGTGCCTTCAGATCCCGCATCAGCGAGAACAGCTTTTCAACCTCCTGCTCATCCAGCGAAGAAGTCGGCTCGTCAAGAATAAGCACTTTGCAGTCCATATCGACTGCACGGGCAATGGCAACCATCT
>DUSJ01000193.1 GCA_012842645.1 Clostridiaceae bacterium
CTCAAAATGAGTAAAAGTGTACGTCCCCTTTACTCATTCTCACATTTGGCCTGGTCTTTCGCGCGGATTTCGGTACGGCGGATCTTCCCGCTGATGGTCTTTGGAAGCTCGGGCACGAATTCTATTATGCGGGGATACTTGTAAGGCGCAGTATGGGTCTTTACGTATTCCTGGATCTCCTTCTTCAGTTCTTCGGAAGGTTCATATCCCCTGGCCAGCACGATGGTGGCTTTCACTATCTGGCCCCTTATGGGATCAGGCACGCCGGTCACGGCGCATTCCAGTACCGAAGGATGTTCCATGATTACGCTTTCCACCTCAAAGGGCCCTATACGGTAACCTGATGACTTGATAATGTCGTCGGTCCTTCCGACATACCAGAAGTATCCGTCTTCATCCTTGTAGGCAGTATCACCGGTATGGTAAAGCCCGTCACGCATGGCCTGGTTAGTCTTTTCCTCGTCCCTGTAATATCCCAGCATAAGACCTGTGGGTTTGCCCTTGTCAAGCCTTATGACTATCTCACCGACCTGTCCGGGTTCAACGCTTTTCCCGTTCTCATCAACAAGATCCATATCGTAAAGAGGAGAAGGCTTGCCCATGGACCCTGGCTTGGGCTCCATCCAGATGGAAGTCATAAGGCACAACGTGGTTTCTGTCTGGCCGAAGCCTTCCATGAGCCTGAGGCCTGTCAGTTCCTTAAACCTGTTGAATACTTCGGGATTCAGGGCCTCGCCTGCGGTCGTGCAGTACTTGATTGAAGAAAGGTCATATTTCGACAGGTCTTCCTTGATGAGGAACCTGTAGATCGTAGGCGGAGCGCAGAAGGTGGTAACCTTGTATTTCTCTATCCTCTTTAAAAGCTCGTCGGGATTGAATCTGTCGAAATCATAAACGAAAACGGCAGTCTCGGCGAGCCACTGTCCGTACAGTTTTCCCCAGACCGCCTTGCCCCATCCGGTCTCGGAGACGGTCAGGTGCAAGCCATCGGGGTCCACGTTATGCCAGTAAACGGCGGTAGGGATATGAGCCAGCGAATAATAATGGTTATGGGCAACCATTTTTGGCATTCCCGTCGTTCCCGAGGAGAAATACATAAGCATAATTTCCTCGGCTTTCGGCCTGTCTTCTCCGGTCGGGGGCACGAAGGCGGGAGCGTTGGCAATTCCTTCTTCGTAGCTCAGCCAGCCGTCCTTCTTCCCTCTAACAAGGATTTTTACTGACAGGGTCTCGGTCTCACGCTGGGCTTCATCAACCAGGTCGGAAACCTGGCCGTCGGGTGTGCATATTATCGCTTTTACGCTTGCAGCGTTGACACGGTAAACAATATCCTTCACCATCAGCTGGTTGGTGGCAGGAATTGCAATCGCTCCGATCTTATGCAGCGCCATCATGCAATACCACCATTCATAATGGCGCTTGAGGATCAGCATAACCGCGTCGCCTTTTTTAATTCCAAGGCTCATGAAATATGACGCTGCCTTATCGCTGTTTTCCTTCACATCCCTGAAGGTTATGTATTTCTCGTCCCCTGCATCATTGCACCAAACAATCGCAAGTTTGTCCGGCTTATCCCTGGCAAGCCTGTCCACCACATCGTATGCGAAGTTATAATACGGATCCTTCTTGAATTCTACCTGTACTACCTGTCCGTTATCATCGAATGTTTCTGTTATGAATTCCTTATAAAGCCTTGACATTAACCCATCCTCCCGTTTTTATCCTTGATTACTACAGCAAGAAAAACGCATTTCTCTCCGCCGGTAGCTACCATGCCGTGCCTGTGAGTCGCGTCGTAATACACGGAATCGCCGGCTTCCATTATAAATTCGTGGTCGTCGATCTTTACCTTCAGCCTGCCGCTTATAATGTAGTCAAACTCCTGTCCGTCATGGCTCCTTTGCTCGATTTCGCTGTTGTCGGCGGCTTCGTCGTATGGAGCTTCAACCAGGAACGGCTCAGCATTCCTGTTTCTGAACAGGTATGCCAGGCTTTGGTACGTGAAGCCCTTTCTTCTCTCGATCTTAAGTCCCCTGCCTTTTTTCACATGGGTATAGACCGACAATGTTGGGCTTGTTCCAGTTATCAGCTCGCTGATATCAATGCCCAGCCGCTTTGCGACCTTGTACAGGAAAGTGAAGGAAAAATCGCGTTTTCCTTCTTCATGGCATAGGTACTCCTATTCGGACATCTCGGTGATCTTCTCCATTTCGGCCACAGATATGCCAA
>DUSJ01000194.1 GCA_012842645.1 Clostridiaceae bacterium
ATAAACCCGGGAGTTTCATTAAGGATCTTTTCCATCTCGTCCAGGGTGGTCGCTGTAAATGTCCTTGTGTTCCTCAGGCTGAGAGCTTTATTGTACAGAGATGCCTGGATCTCGTCGAGAACTGCGGGAATCCTCGCTTCAAGCTCATCAATTGAAACAAAGAGTTTCTCCCTGTTTTCCCTTTTCACGAGCACGACCTGGTTCTTCTGGATATCCTTCGGGCCTATCTCGAGACGGAGAGGCACGCCTCTCATCTCGTGCTCGGCGAATTTCCAGCCGGGCATCTTGTCGGAATCGTCCACCTTGACGCGGCAGACCTTTGAGAGCCTTTCTTTCAGTTCATATGCCTTATCCAGCACGCCTTCCACATGCTGCTGCACCGGGACAATGATAACCTGTACAGGCGCAACTCTTGGCGGCAGCACGAGACCCGAGTCGTCGCCATGGACCATGATTAGCGCGCCTATAAGGCGTGTGCTCATTCCCCAGGATGTCTGGTGGGCATATTTCAATTTATTGTCCCTGTCCAGGTACTGGATCCCGAAAGCCCGGGCGAATCCGTCGCCGAAGTTGTGGGATGTGCCTGTCTGAAGGGCTTTGCCGTCGTGCATTAGACTTTCGATGGTATAAGTGGCCTTTGCTCCGGCAAACTTCTCCTTCTCGGTCTTCTGTCCCTTTATGACCGGGATAGCCAATACTTCTTCGCAGAAAGAGGCATAAACGTTGAGCATGCGTATGGTCTCCTCCTGCGCTTCCTCGGCCGTCGCATGAACCGTGTGCCCTTCCTGCCACAGGAATTCCACCGAGCGCAGGAACGGGCGGGTCGTTTTCTCCCACCTTACCACAGAGCACCATTGATTGTACAGCTTGGGAAGGTCCCTGTAGGACTGAACTATGTCTTTATAATGGTCACAGAACAATGTCTCCGAGGTGGGCCGTACGCAAAGGCGTTCAGCAAGCTTCTCGCTTCCGCCGTGAGTAACCCAGGCAACTTCCGGGGCAAATCCCTCTACGTGATCCTTTTCCTTCTGGAGAAGGCTTTCGGGGATGAACATGGGCATATACACGTTTTCATGCCCTGTTTCCTTGAAACGCCTGTCCAGTTCTTTCTGGATGAGCTCCCATATGGCATAACCGTACGGGCGGATGATCATGCAGCCCTTTACGCTTGAGTACGCCACCAGGTCAGCCTTTTTGACGATATCTGTATACCATTGCGCAAAATCCTCTTCCATCGAAGTAATGGCTTCAACGAGCTTTTTTTCTTTTTCCATCAGTTTTTCCTCCATTTTTTGATATATTTGAGCCTTCGGCGCTCGAATGTCCGAAGGATTGGATTTTTACACATTCAGGATTTGGGAGAGGGCTTCTTCTGCTGTCATTTCAACGGCCTTTCCGCTCCGCGGTTTGTACTCGACAATGCCTTCGGCCGCTTTCCTTCCCACGTTGATCCTGATCGGGATGCCGATAAGGTCGGCGTCCATAAACTTGACTCCTGCCCTTTCGTTCCTGTCGTCCAGGATCACTTCCACTCCGGCCTCCTGCAGTCTTATATACATATCTTCGGACAGTTTCATTACTTTTTCATCCTGTACATTCACAGGCACAATAATTACCTTGTACGGGGCTATCTCCGCCGGCCAGATGATCCCGTGCTCGTCGTGATGCTGCTCTATCACGGCGGCCATGGTCCTGTTGATTCCAATGCCGTAGCAGCCCATGAACATCGGCTTTTCGTTTCCTTCCCCGTCATTGTAATTGCAGTTCAGGGCTTCGGAATACTTGGTGCCAAGCTTGAATATGTGCCCGACTTCGATACCCCTGGCAAGAGTTATCTTTCCTCCGCAGCAGGGGCATGCGTCACCATCGGCAATAAACCTGATGTCATGGACTTCGGCGCTGAAATCCCTGCCAAAGTTCACGTTAATAAGGTGATAATCGGTCTCGTTGGCCCCGGTTATAAGGTTTCCGGCCGCGGCTACCTCGTGATCGGCGATTATCCTGATTTTCAGGCCCACAGGACCGGCGAAGCCCACTTCTGCGTTTGTCACCGCGCGGACTGTTTCAGCATCGGCCATTTCAAGTTCGGTACAATTCAGTATATTCCTGAGCTTGACTTCATTCAGTTCCCTGTCTCCCCTTACCATGGCCGCGACAGGTTTGCCGTCCGCCTTGCAGATCAGGGTTTTTGCCATCTTTTTTGCATCACATCCCAGGAAACCTTCAAGTTCTGTTATGGTATGGATGTCGGGGGTATGGATCTTTTTTAAGGTGTCGGGAGCAAAGTCCTCATCCGTCTTTGGCGGAAGGCATTTTGCCTTTTCCTCGTTGGCCCCGTAACCGCAGGTTTCACAATAGGCTATCCCGTCCTCGCCTGTATCGGACACAACCATGAATTTCTGGGAGCCGGTTCCTCCCATGGCGCCGGAATCGGCTTCTACGACCCTGTACTTAAGCCCAAGGCGGTCGAATATCCTCCTGTAGGCTTTATCCATCTTCCTGTATGAAATATCGAGACCTTCTTCGTCCCGGTCACAGCTGCAGGCATCTTTCATGATGAACTCACGGGAGCGCATGACTCCGAACCTTGGGCGTATTTCGTCCCGATACTTGGTCTGCACCTGGTACAGGATAACCGGCAGGTTCCTGTAAGAGCGAAGTTCGTTCCTGACCGTCAGGGTAAATGCCTCCTCGTGGGTAGGTCCGAGGCAGAATTCCCTGTCGCTGAGGTCCCTGAGCCTGAACATTTCGGGTCCGAAGACATCCCAGCGGCCCGATTCCCGGTATATCTCCGCGGGAAGCAGGGCAGGCATCAGCAGTTCCTGTGCGCAGGCGTTATCCATCTCTTCCCGTACCACCTGCTCAATCTTTTTCAGCACACGGAGCCCCAATGGCAGAAACGAGTATATACCCGACGCCAGTTTGCGTATAAGTCCCGCTCTAAGCATCAGCTTATGGCTTATTGTA
>DUSJ01000195.1 GCA_012842645.1 Clostridiaceae bacterium
ACTTAAATAATATTGATTCAAAAGAGGAAAAGGAAGTACAGGAGGAGATTGCATATTACAATTCGCTGCCGGTTGTGTTTTTTGGTTTTATCGATGTGCCTGAACTGACTGACGGGGAAATTGAACTTGTATGTGTCGCTACGAAATCCGCCATACCTGAGAAGAACTGGGTTCCAAGCTATGAGTTCGAAATCAGGCGCGACGGTCGCAGGATAGGTGAGATGAATCTTCGTGTCGGCTATACGGATAGTTTGTATTATGGCGGTCACATCGGTTACGCTGTAGATGAACGGCACAGGGGGCACGGATATGCTGCAAAGGCCTGCAGGTTTCTTGTTCCGGTAATCAGGGCGCATGGTATGAAAAAGGTTATCATCACAAACGAGTATAGCAATATAGCTTCAAAACGTACCTGCGAAAAGCTGGGTGCTAAATTTATCCGTGTGGCCCGCATCCCCGAATGGCACGACTTATATAAAGAAGGCCAACGTTTCCTGAATATTTTTGAGTGGAGCATGGATTAACAGCAAAAACGAGAGAAAAAACAGGAAGGAGCGCTGCCATGATTATCGATTTCAAGAAAACTGAGAAAGATCTGTACCAGCCAAAAACCACGCCATCGGTCATTGATGTCCCGACTATGACTTTCATCGCTGTTGACGGCAGAGGCGATCCAAATACAAGCGCGGAATATGCCAATGCTGTTGAATTGCTGTACGGTCTTTCCTATGCGATCAAAATGAGCAGTAAAAAAATAATGGAGTATGTCGTGCCGCCCCTTGAAGGTTTCTGGAGCGTTGATGATGATTTCAGGGGCGGAGGAGCTGCAATAACAGATAAAAGCAAGTTTGTCTGGACCATGGCTATAAGACAGCCTGATTTTGTTACAACAGATATCTTTGAGTCGGCAAAGCTTGCGCTTGCCAGGAAAAAACCAGGCCTTGACGTTGCAATGGCCCGGCTTGTTACATTCACGGAGGGTTTATGTGTCCAGGTGATGCATATAGGCCCGTATGACGACGAGCCGGCCACCATAGAAAAGCTGGAGCGTTTTGCTGCTGAGAACAGCTATGCCATTGATATTGACAACATCACACGAAGGCATCATGAGATCTATCTTTCTGACCCTCGTAAAGTCGCTCCCGATAAGCTTAAAACTGTAATACGCCATCCGGTAAGAAAAGTATGATATTCAGCGGATTTATGTTAAAAAAAGCGTCCAATATGAAAACATGGCCATATAGCAGAAATATTGATTGAAATTGAGATATAATATTACTGCGTGTGACGAGTAATGTTTGTCACGGTATCCGATTGATGAACAATACTCGTTTTTTATGGAAGGACTGATGTATATAATTCGGGAACTTTTACGAAGCGTACGCGAATATAAAAAACTATCGATTATAACTCCGATACTCATTACCTTCGAAGTGATCATAGAGTGCATTATACCATTCATAACCGCAACACTTGTAAACGAGATAAAGAATGGATGTGACCTTGGCACAATCATAAAATATGGGATCATCCTTACTGTGATGGCGTTTTTGTCGCTGACTTTCGGCGCTGTCGCAGGATCTGCCAGCGCCAGGGCGGCCTGCGGCTTTGCGAAGAACCTGCGGAAAGACATGTTTTATAGCATACAGGGATACTCCTTTGAAAATATTGACAGGTTCCAGACGTCATCACTCATTACTCGTATGACCACTGATGTCACCAATGTGCAAAATGCATACATGATGCTGATCAGGACGGCAATTCGCTCTCCGCTGATGCTGATCTTTGCGTTCGTTATGGCATTTGTGATGGGAGGACGTATGGCATGGATCTTCCTGGTGGTGGTTCCTATCCTTGCAATAGGCCTGGGAATTGTGATATATAAAGCATTTCCTTTGTTCAGAAAGGTTTTTGCCAAGTATGATGCCCTGAACAAGTCCATCCAGGAAAATATTAAGGGAATGCGGGTCGTAAAGTCATTTGTCCGGGAAGATTATGAGCAGAATAAGTTTGAAAGGGCAGCCGATGATGTTTGCTCCGACTTTACCAGGGCTGAACGTATCCTGGCATTTAACGGACCATTAATGCAGTTTTGCATGTACGTGGTGATGGTTTTCGTTTTGTCGTTCGGTTCATACACTATAATCACCAGCCGCGGGCTTGATTTCGACATCGGTCAGTTTTCGGCCATACTGACATATAATTTCATGATTCTCAGCAGCCTCATGATGCTTTCAATGGTGTTCGTAATGATCACCCTTGCAGCCGAATCTGCAAAGCGCATAGTTGAGGTGATCAGGGAGAAAAGCACTCTTGCAAATCCTGAGAACCCTGTCTATGAGGTAAATGATGGTTCCATAACCTTTGAGAATGTCAGCTTCAAGTATTCCGAAAAAGCCGAGAGAATGGCCCTGTCAAACATAAACCTCCGGATAAGGTCAGGAGAGACAATTGGAATTGTCGGTGGCACCGGGTCTTCCAAGACCACCCTTGTCCAGCTTATCCCCAGGCTTTATGACGCGACCGAAGGGATAGTGAAAGTAGGCGGATTAGATGTAAGGAATTATGATCTTGATGCTCTTCGCAGCCAGGTCGCCGTCGTGTTGCAG
>DUSJ01000196.1 GCA_012842645.1 Clostridiaceae bacterium
ATAGCCTGCTTCTTTCAACCGTCCTGTATGCAAATCCCATGACGCGGAGGGCTTCGGAGGTCATGGAACGGCATTTTTCCATTATGGCCTTCCTGTCCTCCGGGGACATTTCACGTTCGTGCTCACCGATAAGTATCCTTGAGCATTTCTCAAGAATGACTTCCGGAGCTCCCTTTGAGAACAGGAACAGTTCCCCGGTGGGAATCCTGCATACCACCGACATCATTTTCCGGTCAGAATTGAAAGGAATCTCCCTTATTCTCCGGTAGTATGAATCAACAGACCTTTTATCCAATCCCGAGTCGATGGCAGCCCTCACAAGCGCCACCTCTGTCGGGTCGCCCTCGATATCCAGCGAATTTATATTTTCGGCGCCAGGATTTATGATGCGGGTATTCCCGCAGATCATTCCTATCTTGAGCAGCAGTTTCAGGGGGAAAGGCCTGTCTGGATCCATCTCCCTGCCTTTGTTTATAGCCCTGAGCCTGCCGCTTGCGTTCTTTTCAAGGGTATAAGAGTTCCTGCCCGCGTAAGCTGAAACCACGGTCATACGGTTTTCAGTAAGTGTTCCTGTTTTATCGGAGCAGATCACCGTGGCGCATCCCAATGTCTCAACGGCAGGAAGCCGCCTTATCAGCGCATTCCTCTGGACCATTCTGCGCACGCCGATGGCAAGGGCTATTGTAACCACGGCAGGCAACCCCTCAGGCACCGCCGCAACAGCAAGGCTGATGCCGCTCAGAAGCATCTGGACCAGGGGTTCTCCCCTCAACACACCCATAATGGACACGACTGCGCATATGATAAGGCATATGGTGACTATGATCTCTCCGAGGCGTTCCAGCTTTTTCTGCAACGGCGTTTCCTGGACTCCGGCTGTTTCGATCATACCCGCAATCCTGCCCATCTCGGTTTTCATGCCTGTGGCCTGCACGATGGCCTTCCCTGTTCCGTTGGTCACCATGCTTCCCATGTATACCATGTTTTTACCCGAAACCCCGTTCGGATTTTGTCTCCGCAGGTCGATCCTTTCCTTGGAAACAGGTACGGACTCCCCTGTAAGCATGGATTCATCGCAGAACAATGAGTTGGCCTCGGTAAGGACTGCGTCGGCAGGAACCCTGTCTCCGGCTTCAAGAAGGATCAGATCTCCCGGTACGACCATGTCGGCCGGAATATCCTTTACCGATCCGTCGCGCATTACCCTTGCGCGGGGCGCGGCCATGCTCATCAACGCTTCAAGAGCTTTTTCGGTCCGCATTTCCTGGATAAATCCCAGAAGTCCGTTAAGTACGATTATTGCAAGGATTGCTATGCCTTCGCTGTTTTCTCCCAGAAAGAATGAAATTATAGATGAGACGATAAGGATTATTATCATCAGGTCGGTAAACTGGGAAATGAGCGTTTTGATCCACGTATTCCTTTTCACGCTCTTTAATGCGTTCTTCCCGTACACCTCGAGTTTTTCGGCGGCATCGGCCTCGGTAAGACCATGAACGCTTTTGCTTATTTCATCCAAAACGACGCTGCGCTCCAAAGCTTCCACAATACCACTCCCTGAACATAAAACCTGGACAATCTAATCTATTCATGTCCGACGATTTATAGTACAGGAAGCAATGTTGTCACCGGGACGGTTCTGTTGGCAACAAGTTGTCAAGGGGACGGTCCTGTCGGCACAGTTGCGCCCCATAGTCACCCCTGCACATGAGAATCCCTCGCTTCGCTCTGGATGACATTTGGGTTACGACTTCCCCTGTACTCATTCGAAGAGGTCGGAATCGATGAGAAGTTCCACGGGGCAGTGGTCGGAACCAAAAACGTCCGAATGGATAATGGAGTCCCGGATCTTATCCTTCAGGGATTTGGACACGCAGAAATAGTCAATGCGCCACCCGGCGTTCCTTTCCCGGGCTTTGAACAGGTATGACCACCACGTATAGGCGTCCCTCCTGTCAGGGTAGAAATAACGGAAAGTATCAATGAAGCCAGCTTCCAGAAGCTCGGTAAACTTGTTCCTTTCCTCGTCGGTGAATCCGGCGTTTCTCCGGTTGGATGACGGGTTCTTAAGATCTATCTCTTTATGGGCGACGTTAAGATCTCCGCAGAATATGACAGGCTTAATCCTGTCAAGGGAGAGCAGGTATTCCCGGAACGCGTCCTCCCACTCCATCCTGTATGACAGCCTTTCCAACTGCTGCTGTGAGTTGGGCGTATAAACGTTGACCAGGAAGCATCCGCCGAATTCCAGGGTTATAACCCTTCCTTCATGGTCATGTTTCTCCCGCCCTATCCCGTATGTAACGTTCAGCGGCTTGATGCTCGTATATACCGCTGTGCCCGAATATCCTTTCTTCTCGGCATAGTTGAAATATGACTCATAACCCTCGAGGGCCAGGTCCAGCTGCCCTTCGCTGAGTTTTATTTCCTGCAGGCAAAGTATATCAGGCCTTATCCTGTCGAAAAAATCAAGGAAACCCTTTCCCAATACGGCTCTCAGCCCGTTTACATTCCATGATACCAGTCTTTTCATTGTGTCCTTCCTCCTTATGCGGTGCTGCCAATCTGCGTCCAGCTGTGATTCATCTCGAAATCTTCCACGGCTTTATTGGCGTCCCTGATGATATCCTCGTTAAAACCCATGGTTTTAAGGAGTTTAATGGCATTCCGTGTAGTCGCCCTGCCGTCTTTTATCAAATAATCGAATTCAATATCGTCATCGGTCACTTTCTCCTCGAAATGCCTGTTCTCGAAGTACCTACTTAGTATATGGGTCAGCTCCACATCATGGGTGGCTGCGAATATGCAGGCATTCTCCCCGTACAGGGAGTACAGGAGCCTTGATGAGGCGGCTATCCGCTCAATGGTGTTTGTCCCCCTCAATACCTCGTCCACGATGCAAAGGCATGTCACTTTATTATTTACCATACTGAAGATCCTTTTAAGCGACTTTATCTCGGCGATGAAATAGCTCTCCCCGTTAAGGACGCTGTCCCTCAGCGCCATTGAGGTGATGGTGAACAGCGGCCGCGACCTCCACCTCCGGGCAAGGCAGAACCCGAGGGTATGGGCCATGATGGTGTTTATGCCGACTGTCTTAAGATAAGTCGATTTTCCCGAAGCATTGGAGCCGGTCAACAGCGTCGCCCTGGATGAGTAAACGGGGTTTGGCACGCAATTTTCGATAAGGGGATGGACCACGTCCTCCGCGTCGATATACAGGTCCATGTCTTCGTTGTTCCATATTATTTCCGGCTTGCAGCAGGTTTCAAGGCTTTCCCTGTATGAGGCTGCGCACAATGTGGCGTCGAGCTCCCCGATGGCTTCTATAAGCTGCGCGAACTCCTCGTGGTGCGCCCTGATGAACCTTATCGATGTCTGGTAGTTCCATATATCTATGAGAAAGACCATGTTTATAATGGATATGAAATCCATGCCCATGTTGCCCGAAAAACCGGACGTGACAGCATTCAGCGACGCTTTTCCCATCATGGGCTTAAGGGTCCCGTAAAGTTCGTCAAGCCTGTCGAACCTGTCATTGAGATCCCCGACCCTGTTTTTCAGGAGAGTCCTGGCCAGCGTGACCATCCTGCTGGCCTGGGTTATGGCCTCGAGGCCGAACTGTATGCTGTTGGCCAGTTTCACATGGTACAGCACGTTTATGCCCATGGCAGCAATCATCAACAGGATACCTGCCTCCAGGCTGAAGAACATGACCGGAACCGCCAGAAGCGGCACAAACGTCAGGATCCTGTATACCCACCTGTTGTTTATCTCCAGAAATTCCGCGTCGTCCACGAGCACGTCCACTCTGAAGGGGCTGAACTTGCCGGCGTTGGCCAGTATCGACATTATCTTTTCCCGTTCCTTCTTATGCCCTGTCCAGTAATTAACCAGGTCCACGCGGTCCTGGAACGGTTCCCTGTTAAGCAGCGGGGTTCTCAGCATGGAATAGAGGACATTGTCCCCCATAGATGTCAGGGTACTGTTTATATGGGCATAGAAATTATCCATCTCGAGGTCGTTCCACGTGGTGTCGTCGATCGCCTTTCCTGAAACTTTCCTGGTCCAAAGGTTGAACAACTGGGAGAAGTTCTTCATATCAGACTGGTCAAAATCGTTTTCAGGGGGCCTGCCCCAGTTTTCCGCCACCGAAACGGCAAGTCTCCTTTTTCTCCTGATCTCCCTGACAATCCCTGCGATAACTGAAACGACGAATATGGCTCCAACAGCAAAAATCAGTTCCTGCATCAGGCCCTCCATAACAGTTTTTACATGGTTACAATTATAACCTTTATTCCGACATGGTACAATCAAATAAAACAAGTTAAATTTGACAATTATTTTAAAAATTTTTGTGTTGCATAACGTAATACTGAATGATACAATATGAAAAAACAAATATCTTTAAGTTGGTACAGAGATGCCGACAAGATATTAAATAGCGATAAATCAAGGCGGGTGTCATATCTCGCCCGGATTTTGTCAGAATAAAATCTTGTCAGGTGTACAAGATTTTTTTTTGCAATTTTCAGGCTGACGGGGGCGACTTGTATGAAATTCAAGGCTCAGATAATGGACGAAATCTCAGTTGAACGCGCAATGGTCCGCATCGCACATCAAATCATCGAAAAAAATCATGGTGTCGAAAATCTTTGCATTATCGGGATCAAAACAAGGGGCGTGCCCCTGGCGTCAAGACTTGTAACAGCCATCAAGGCAATCGAGGGCGTCCAGGTAGAAATGGGCAAATTGGATATCAGCCTTTACCGTGACGACCTGGCAGAAAGAGCCAACGAACCGATCATCAACTCGACAGAAATTCCTTTTTCCGTAGTAAACAAAAATGTTGTGCTGGTTGACGACGTTATATATACCGGGCGGACTGTCCGCGCAGCCCTGGATGCCATCATGGCTCTTGGCAGGCCGGCGACAATACAGCTGGCAGCCCTGATCGACAGGGGGCACAGGGAACTTCCCATACGCACGGACTACGTGGGCAAAAACATACCAACATCCAAGGCGGAGGTCGTTGTCGTGCACATCAAGGAGTATGACGGCGACACAAGCGTCTGCCTGTACGAAAAGGAACCCAAATAAATTAATATACAAGGGGGATTTTAATCCATGGAAAACACCAACAAGGTAATCGGGTACCTTCCCGACGAAAGACCACCATTCTGGAAACTGTTGTTCTATGCATTGCAGCAGGTAATAGTCATGTTCCCTGCAACAGTGGCAGTTGCGCTTATCACTGGTTTTCAGGTTTCAACGACTATCTTTGCCAGCGGTCTCGCAACAGTATGCTTCATCCTGATCACCGGCAGAAAAATACCTCTTTACTATGGTTCAAGCTTTTCTTACCTGGCTGCGATCACTGGTCTTATATCCGGTGATGCGATTAGATCATTAGTCAGCGCTGAAACGCTTGCCGGGATAGAGGCCTGGAAGAACAAGATAACACCTGTTTTGCCCGGAGAGGCTATTTCTTACGCCCAGTTCGGTATCATAATGTCAGGTCTGGTATCGATACTTGCAGGTTTACTGGTAAGAGCATTCGGCAATAAGGCAGTGGATAAAATATTGCCTGCATCTGTCACAGGTCCTGTAGCCATGGTAATTGGTCTGACTCTTGCAGGAACCGCCCTTAGTGATGCCGCTCCCCAACCTCTCAGGGAAGGAGCGATCGCTACCGTCGCCAACAGCAACTGGGTATGGGTCGTATCACTGGTCACACTTTTGTCAACAGTTATCTTTTCAAGATACTTAAAAGGTTTTCTCAGCCAGCTTCCGCTGCTTCTTGGCGCGGGTGTGGGCTGTGTTACCGCCGGACTGCTGTATGCTTTTGGCGGACCCGATATGAACCTTTTCAGGGCTATCCCGAAAGAAGCCCTCGAAGGTTCACTATGGTCATTCGGTCCTATAGCAGTGCCTGCTTTCACCCTGCCGAAATTCTCATGGGCAGCGATGTTCGCTATCATGCCCATAGCCATAGCCACTATCCCGGAGTCCACCGCCCATATGTACCAGCTTGACATCTATGTCAATGACCTTGCAAGGAAAAAGGGCAGCAATAAAAAGTACGACCTTGCAGGTTTGCTGGACAGGAACCTTATCGGCGACGGTATTGGGGACATGATCTCCGGTCTTGTCGGAGGGCCGGCAGGAACGAACTACGGTGAGAACATCAGCACCATGGCTATAACGAAAGTGTTCTCAACATCGGTACTGATAGCTGCATCAATCATCGCCATGATCATATCCTTCTTCATCCCCCTGGTTCAGGGCATCTACGCCATTCCGCAGGCTGTTATCGGTGGTCTTGAGATCTACCTGTTCGGCGCCATCGCGGCACAGGGTATAGCCATAATGGTGGAAAAGAAGGTCGACCTGTTCAGCTCAAAGAATATCGCGGTAATCGCTACTATAATGATAGTCGGCCTTGGCGGACAATACGCCTTCGGAGGAAATATCCCGTTCTTCGGCCTGCAGGTTCCGTGCGTAGCCGGAGCGGCCATCTTCGGGATTATTCTGAACCTGATCCTCAGCATCGGCGAGAAGAAAGAAGATTAAACAGTGTTTTCAAATAAAAAATTAGCGGGCTGGCTGACACAACCAGCCCGTTTTCTGTTACCCGGATATATCATTTTGAGCGCAGCGAAGAACCCAGCCGTTCAGTCAGCCTTTAGACGCTGATAATAAAGACGGTTCTGTCTCCGCCCTGCTCATTTCCAATTGTTCTATCATAAGTAGCCCACCCTTAGTGCTGAGCTATTGCCCAGCACTAAGGGTGGGCTACAGGTATACATTTATATACATCTGAATGAGTATAAGTATCCGTCCCCGTTACTCATTTATTTATTCTTGAGGTTGAACCATGCGTTGAGGCCGGGATACTCGGCTACTTCGCCAAGCTCTTCCTCGATCCTGAGCAGCTGGTTGTACTTGGCAACACGGTCTGTTCTTGAAGGAGCGCCGGTCTTGATCTGGCCGGAGTTGGTTGCTACTGCTATATCGGCAATGGTAGCGTCCTCGGTCTCGCCGGAACGATGAGAGGTAACGGCGGTATAACCTGCGCGGTTAGCCATTTCGATGGCTTCGAGGGTCTCGGTGAGAGTACCGATCTGGTTGACCTTGATAAGGATTGAG
This sequence comes from Clostridiaceae bacterium, assembly GCA_012842645.1. Taxonomy (GTDB): domain Bacteria; phylum Bacillota; class Clostridia; order DSM-8532; family DSM-8532; genus DTU059. The sequence continues at coordinate 7,150 of DUSJ01000196.1, forward strand.
TTGGCAACGCCCATCTCGATACCCTTCTTCAGGCGCTGGGTATTGGTTACGAACAGGTCGTCGCCTACCAGCTGGATCCTCTTGCCAAGCCTGTCTGTAAGAAGCTTCCATGCTTCCCAGTCTTCTTCGGCAACACCGTCTTCGAGTGAGATAATCGGATATTTATTGCACAGATCTTCCCAGAAGTTCACCATTTCCTCTTTGGTCATCCACTTGTCGGACTTCCACCAGTAATACATTCCTTCCTTGCCCTTGGCCTTGGCTTCCTCGTACATCTCGGTGGAAGCTGCGTCAATAGCTATGCGGAACTGCTCGCCGGGCTTGAATCCAGCCTTTTCAATGGCTTCGAGGATAACCTGGATAGCTTCCTCGTCAGACTTGAGGTTGGGAGCGAATCCGCCCTCATCGCCGACAGCCGTTGAATAACCCTTGCTCTTCAATACGCTCTTCAGGTTATGGAACACTTCGGCGCACCACTGGAGGGCCTGCCTGAAGCTCTCTGCGCCTACGGGCATGATCATGAATTCCTGGATGGTAACTGAGTTGTCTGCATGCTTTCCGCCGTTGATGATGTTCATCATGGGAACAGGAAGCACCTTGGCGTTGGTTCCGCCAATATACTGGTAAAGCGAAAGCCCGAGAGCCTCGGCTGCAGCCTTGGCAACTGCAAGAGAAACGCCCAGGATGGCATTGGCGCCCAGCTTGCCCTTGTTGGGCGTACCGTCCAGCTCTATCATGGTCCTGTCGATCAGCACCTGGTCAAACACGTTCATGCCTACGATTTCGGGAGCTATGATATCATTAACGTTATCAACAGCCTTTGTTACCCCTTTGCCAAGGTAACGGGATTTATCTCCGTCTCTCAATTCAACAGCCTCAAAAGCGCCTGTGGAAGCGCCTGAAGGAACAGCAGCGCGGCCGATGAATCCGCCTTCTACTATAACTTCAACTTCGATGGTGGGATTTCCCCTCGAGTCAAGTATTTCACGCGCGAATACATCTTCAATTTCAAGGTATTGCTTCATTATCCTGAACTCCTTTCATACATGATTGTTAAAATAATAACTACAAAATAGCATACATTAATATGAAAAGATTGTAAAGGTAGTATCTGCCGATTTTATCCCTGCATATACATGTTCTTTGAGGCATTCCGGGCAAAGCGCCGGGTACATTATCCCGATCATTTATGCAGTATGGGCGACACCTTCTTGTATGTGGCAAAGGTCAGCAGCGACAGCAGCGTTACCTTGAACAGGTTGAATGGAATTATTCCGAACAGTATAAGGGTTTTCAGGTCCACGATGGCGCTGTTGTTCCTGGTCCCTTCGGCAATAATGCCCTGCAGCGACTGGTCATGCGTAATGCTGAACTGTTCGGCAAAGATCTTTACATACAGCGGTATCAACACGAAATAATTCACCAGGGCCGCAACCACGACCATCGTCAGTGACCCGGCTATAAGCCCTATGACCGCGTTTTTTATCGACTTTTTCCTGTTATAGATAACCGCGGCAGGCACCACGAAAGCGCATCCCACGATAAAGTTTGCAAGCTCGCCCACGCCGCCCGTTATGGACATGGTCACATGGACCAGGTTCTTTATCAGTTCAATCAGAATCCCCGCTGCCGGCCCCAGCGCGAAACCTCCCAGCAAAACGATCAGCTCGCTGAAATCCAGCTTGAGAAAAGCTGGTGTAAACGGCAGAACGAACTCCAGGAACATCAGTCCTGTCGCCAGCGCGGCCAGTATCCCGATTTTTGCTATGAATTTTGTCTGGTTGCTCATAAAAACCTCCTCAAAATTTAAAATCCCTGGAGAAAAATCTCCAGGGATAAAACCTTGCATATTAATCTGCCAATCTTCTCCCATCCAGACTGTACTGTCGGCTCCGGGATCTCACCGGATCATGCTATGTAAGCTCGCGGGCTCGTGGATCTCCACATCACCGCCGGTCGGGAATTACACCC
>DUSJ01000197.1 GCA_012842645.1 Clostridiaceae bacterium
GGGAACGCCGACGTGGCTGGTATATCAACCTTGCTCATCTTTTCAGGCTCTGATGAAGATGCCGTCCTGTATATGGTGCGGGTTTCGTACGAACCGGCCTGTGAAAGAGTAAATGAGTTCGCTCCTACCGAAAGAGGGACAAGGACTCCAAAATACCCTTTGGGAGAGCGGTTTTCGACCAGTTTCCCGTTGAGGTAAAGGGGAAGCGAAGGATCGGAAGTACCGTTGAGATAGAAGGAATCCAGGCTTGTGGTGATATCCTCCAGCGGTCTCGAGATACTTACTTTTATAGCCGGGGTTTTGCCGTCCCGGATATCGAAGATGGTCCTTACAACTGCGGTAAGAGCCGGATTCCTGGCCATTACGTTATAATTGAAGAACAGGCTGCCCTTGACTTCCTTGTACTGCTCGTTGAGCTTCATTTGCCTCTCAATCTCGGCCGTGCCGTACCATGGACTGGATGGGCTCGGGTCCCCGGCCTTATATGCGGCCTGGCCTATGTACAGGTCCACATTTTTACCGGATACCGCGTTGCACCACCATTTGAGGAGCTTCTGGTAATCAGCTACCGAGTATCCTATATTCCAGTAAAGCTGCGGTGCTATGTAGTCTATAAGCTCATTGTTGATCCAATACAGGGAATCGGCATAGTAGGTGCTGTATGCTTCAAGACCTTTTGTGTCGCTGCCCAGCGGATTGCTTGATTTATTCGCCCATATTCCGAATGGGCTTATACCGAATCTGATACTCTTCGAACTCGCCTTCCTTATGGCATCCCTGACGTCGCGGATCAATGTGTTGATATTGTCCCGGCGCCAGTCGTCAAGTTTTTTGCCGGAAGGATTGTATTTTTTATAAGCCGCGCTGTCGTCAAAATTTCTGTCGGGATAAAAATAGTCGTCGAAATGGATGCCATCGACATCATATTTTTTGATGATTTCCACGATTCCGTCAACTATAAGCTTCCTGACTTCCGGGATTCCCGGGTTGTAATACAGGTTGCCGTCCGAATGCTTCACTACCCAGCCCGGGTTTTTCACTGCAGGGTTGCTGGGATGGAGGGAAGAGAAGTCATGCTTGGGCTGGCCGTTTTCCCTCTTGGTTATCCTGAACGGGTTTATCCAGGCATGCAGCTCCAGTCCCCGCTTATGGGCTTCAGCAACCCAGAACTCAAGGGGATCGAAACCGCCGCCAGGCGCTGTTCCTTGTTTTCCGGTGAGGTACCTGGACCAGGGAAAGATATCCGATTTGTAGAATGCGTCGCTTGTGGGACGTACCTGGAGAAATACCGCGTTGAAGCCCGTATCCCTGGCGTAATCAAGGATGGCCAGCGCTTCGCTTTTCAGCACATTGGGGTCGGTCGTGGGCTTGATGGGGTAATCGATGTTAACGACCGTGGCAACCCATACCCCCCGAAAATCGTTGGATTTCGAACTGGTTTTTGATGATGTGTCCGCATGCGCGGAAGGTATTAAGGAAGTGAAAAAAGTCAAGACTAATAGGAGAACCAGTGTTTTTCTTAAGTATTTCCCTCGCTTCATGTCATGCTCCTGATGTAAATTTTACCTGATTACATTTTAACATAAACAGGCATTTTATCTTATATTTCGAGCTTATTTTTAAGGAAATTGTAACAGTAGAGAAAAATAACGTTCGGTTCGCCATGCCGGGCGGGAATTTATTATTCTTGAATAATAGGTGTTCATATGGTATTTTTAATTCTTGGAACATAGGAACATGAGTTTACGCAGCAGGAGGCTTGAAATGCCGAAGAAGAAAAAGAATCCAAAGATATTTGCCTTGCTTGTGATCATACCGGCTGCCGTTATTGCAGTCCTGGTATTTAACGCCATTCGGCACGGAATGATCAACAAGCATGTGGTTTTGGAAGCAGGGACCGGGTATCCGGACGCAGTTCTGTTCTTGAAAAACAAGGCGAAGAATGCCCGGTTCGTTACCGATATAAGTACCATAAACATGAATGAACCGGGGACCCACGACCTTGTCATAGAATCGGGCGGATTCAGGTATGATGTCAGGCTTGAAATTGTCGATACGACAGCGCCTGTAGCCGAAACGGTCGATATTGACCTGTATGAGAGCCGAATCGTGGACCCGGCCGAGTTTGTTGCAAACATAAGTGACGCTACTGATGTAACCGTATCTTACCTGAAAGCTCCCGACTACAACAGGACAGGCAGCCAGGAAGTTATCGTGCTGCTTGAAGATACCTCGGGGAACAGGACGGAGTATAAGGCAAATCTCAGGATATCA
>DUSJ01000198.1 GCA_012842645.1 Clostridiaceae bacterium
CAGCAGGTTTACAACAATTTTTTCGTTGGCTGAGTCCAGGTTTCCGGTTGGTTCGTCGGCCAGCAGTATCTTGCCGCCGGAAGCCAATGCGCGCGCAATGGCCACGCGCTGTTGCTCTCCGCCGCTAAGCATCTGCGGGAACTTATTGTGCTTTGATTCATCGAGTCCTACCCTGGCCAGCAACTCCGCTGCTTTAATGCGGGCATCGTGCCTTTTTGCCCCCTGGAGTTCCATGGGGTACATGACGTTTTCCAGAACGGTAAGGAGCGGGAAAAGGTTAAAAGATTGATAGATAACTGATGCATCATATTTCCTGTACCTGTTCCGGTCGATCCTGGCCAGTGATTTTCCTTCGAATAGAATCTCGCCGGATGTCGGCGTGTCCAGGCCGGCCAGCAGGGAGAGGAAAGTGCTTTTTCCGCTTCCGGAGCGTCCCATTATGGCATAGAATTTTCCCTTTTCGAATGAACAGGTTACGTTTTTCAGGGCATCAACCTTCTGGTACCTGCTGATATAGGAATAGCTGACATTATTGGCAGAAAGAATTGCTTCCATAATACTACCTCACGATTCGTTCTTAATAAGCCCTGTCATGGTATTGAAACGGCTTATCCTTAAGGTGGCCGTTGAAATACCGATCATCAGGCTGGCAAAAAACAACATGGAATACAAAAGAGTATTAATACTCATCCCGGACCATGGGGCTGCGCATACGTTCCCAATAAGACACCCCATGAGACCAAGTATGGCATATTCAATTATCATAGTGGAAATACAGACCGCAGGGCTGGTTCCCAGGGACCTCATGACCGCGATGTCACGATGCCTGTCCTGGATAAGGAGGTATGCCGCAGTATAACCCACCAGCGCCATAATAATGAACATAACCGGGGCAAAGGTGTACAGTATTTTAAGGGTATCCTTGACACGGCTTGCCGACAGGATGAATATCTCGTCGATTACAGAAAGGGAATCTCCCCTGAGCGACTGGCTGCCTTCAGGATTTACGCCCTGCAGGTATTTCCTCATCTCGGCTTTAAACTCGTTAAGCCTCAGGGAATCGCTCACCGTAAAGGATGCGGAATCCAGGGAAAAATCGCTGCCATTCATGGCATGAACTTCCTCGGCCCAGCCAAGCGGGCACAGGATGTCTACTCTCGAAATTGCAAAATCGCTCCTGGCCGCCGAAATACTGCCGATTATCCGGAGACTGCAATCCGCCAGCCATTCATATTCATACGTATATCCTGCTGAACTGAACTGGCGCTTATACAGCCTGAGGTCTATGGTATCGCCCACGGAGAGGTTATTTCGGGTTAAAAAATTCTCTCCGGCAAGGCAGACGGGATCAGTGCCCAGCAGGAAATCCATGCTTGCTCCTTCTTCAAGGATGATCTTCCTGTCCTCGTAGTCGGGTATGGCACGTTCCTGGTTTGCGCACAGTATCATTGCTATATCCTCGCTGTCGTTCAGATCTCCGGTTGGCAACACCGCAGCCATACGGGTCGTGTAAAGAGGATCCTTGACGAAACCAGTGCTTTCAATATTGTCAATCAAATCCCGGGGTATGTACAGGCCGTTTTCCATTGAACCGTTGCCATTCATAATGCGGGCTGTTACAGGAAGTTCGCGGGAAAACATAAGGAGCTGTTCCTGGTTTGACTTGATACTGTCAAGATATATAAGGACAAATACGGCAGAAATCGCGCTTACCAACACCATCAGCGCGCTTTTGTACCTTCTTCGCCATAAGTTTCGCATTGCGGTTTTCAGGCAGAACATGGCGGCAACCCTTCTGAGAATTATTAATTCAACCATTATGAATTGCGTCTATGCTGCGCCACATTTATGCGAAACACCAGCGGGCTTTGCTGCCAAAAAATCAATGCAAAGATGTAATTAATTATATTGTATTACATGTGCTGCCACTGTCAATATGCAGTATTGCATTCCGGATGGTTCCTGCACTGGTTTGAGGACAGGGACCAGTCGAAGGCCGAATTATTCTTCGTAAGGTTTCATTGTGATAATCCTTCCGTCAGCATCATACTTGAGTTCCCTGAACTTAACGCACCTTCTGTGGCTGATTCCGCCCGAAAGCGACGAATCATGGTAGAAAAGATACCACTTTCCTTTATGCTCAACGATTGAATGATGTGTTGTCCAGCCGATTACGGGCTCAAGAATCCTTCCCTGGTATATAAAAGGTCCTTCCGGTGAATCGCCTGTAGCATATACAATGTAATGGGTTGTTCCCGTTGAATATGATAAATAGTATTTCCCGTTATATTTGTGCATCCAGGGATCTTCAAAGTACCTTCTGTCTTCGTCGCCCGCCTTGATGGGATTGCCGTTCTCGTCAATAATTTTGATCTCTTTGATGTCTGCCGCAAACGACTTCATATCGGGCGAAAGCCTTGCCATTTTTGGTCCGAGGGCATCGGCATCTTCAGGGATGGGCGCGGGATTGGCGACAAATTCGCCCGTCTGCCATTTCTCAAGCTGGCCTCCCCAAAGACCGCCGAAATATATATAGCAACTTCCGTCATCATCTATAAAAAGACCGGGATCTATACTGTGACTTCCTTTGATAAAGTCTGGTTCGGGCTTGAAAGGGCCTGCGGGGCTGTCCGAGATTGCGACACCGATGCGAAAAACGCCGTCCTTGTCGCGGGCGGGAAAATAGAGGTAATATTTGCCGTCTTTCTCGACACAGTCGGGCGCCCACATCTGCCTGCTGACCCATGGAACATCGCGCATGTTGAGAATTTCGCCGTTATCCGCGCAGGGAGCATCAATGTCATCAAGGGTGAGAACATGGTAATCTTCCATCTGATATTGATCGCCGTTATCATTGTCTTCACCGCTATGCTCAAGGTCGTGTGAAGTATATATGTAAATCTTGCCGTTGAAGACGCGCGCGGAAGGATCTGCGGTATAAATGTGCTTAACAAGAGGTTCGTTCTGTTTTGCCATAAATAAAAAACCCCTTTCAAGGCTTGCTTTGCTGGCCGATACTAGTTTTATCATAGCAGTATTCTTTTATATTTCAAAGCAAGGATTTTAAATTTGCTCTTTTTGATTATCGGTTCTCAATTCTAACTTTTATCCATTCTAAAATTTTGTTGTTAATATATGAATATTGAAAAAATTTATTATTATGTAGACAATTTGTAAATATAATAGTAAAATATGTTATAACAACTTTAATTAATAATGGTATAAGGTGGTGGAACATGTCACAAATTAGGATGGTACTGGCTGACAGGGACACCTTGTTCATGGAAAGATTCAGCGAGTATTTGCTGAAAAACAGAAATCCGTCGTTTTCGCTGGTCCTGTTCTCCAACGGTCCCAAACTGCAGGAATGGCTGGAGTCAGGGGAAAAAGCGGATATCATGGCAATATCCTCTGCCTTGTACAACGATCTTGATAAAAAACCCGACAAGGAAAACCTTGTATTGCTGAGGGACTGCCCGGAAAGCATGCTGCCGGAAAGCTTCAAAAGCATATTCAAGTACAGGCCGGCAGGCTATCTTATGAAGGAGATCATATCCCTGTGCGCGGAAAAGATACCCCATGACTTTGACCAACATAAGGATTCGGGAAATATTAACCTTGTCCTGTATGC
>DUSJ01000199.1 GCA_012842645.1 Clostridiaceae bacterium
ATAACCAATGGCTTGATAGCCAGATGTTCCTTTACTTCGCTCAGGATATGCCTTGGAAGGATCTCATCGATGGGAAAGGCCCTGGTGTAGGAAACGGTTTTGCCCCTGGAGTAACCAAAGAACAGTCTGCATTTCAGGCCATCCTGTCCCGTGTATTCGTCAGGGTCGGCATTATACACTATGTAGCACTGGTTCACATTGTTTTCATCAAGATAACCTGCAAGCAGGGCTGCCGATCCTTTTTCATCCGTCCTTGAAATCCTTCCTTTCAGGCCGTAAAATCTTGTCCACGGGGGAAGGACAAGATCATCAGGTTTTTCTCTTGCGTCGCAGCCACAGCTTTTTCCAATGACAAGTCCTGGTATACAGGTATGAACATCATAGTCCTCTCTGCGGCCAAAAATATGCTGGAACAAAACAGTAACGGATTTTTCGACTAAGTGTCCGACGCCTTTGTCCACCGTTGTCAGAACCCTGTTATACCCTGCCAGGGTCGAATCATCGAAGCCGGATACGGACACATCTTCCGGTATACTGATGCCATTATCCCTCAGGCACTTTATAACTGATATGGCAATTTCATCGTCAGAGCATATCACGGCCCTGACGGATCCGTTCTTTATAAGGGGCACCAGTGTCCATGCGCAGTTATATCCCGACATATACCCGCTTGTTCCCTCAAGCATCAGGTGCTGGGGAACTTCAATCCCGTGTTTCTGGGCAGCCTCAATGAACGCGTCATGCCTTGCGAGATTGTCAAGGTTAGAAAGGGGGCCTGAAACAAATGCGAAGTTATTAATATTATGAGACAGGAAATGCTCGATAATGCTGCTGAATCCTGCCTGGTAATCGAATACAAATGACGGTATACCCTCAAGCCTTTCTCCTATGGAGACTACAGGCTTTCCGGTACCTTTCACGACAGTCTCGAGCAGGTTCCTTGCGTCCTGGCCAGGTATCGTGCTTGTGGCAATTATAATGCCGTCAATGAGTTCGCTTCCGATTACTTTGAGGACCAGGTTTTCTCGCAAATCGGCGGGAGTGTTGAAATCAATGTCACAACACTCTATAACTACCAACTGGGCATTGCGGGAACTGATTTCTTCGGAAACACGCCTTATAACGATGTTGCCCAGGTCATTATTCAACATCCCTATCACAAGACCGATTCTCATATCAACACTTCCAATATTTATTTCATGTATAATATTTACCCGCCCGGATGCAATGCGAACTGTCGTTGAAATATAATTTTCTTTCGCATATTATAGCATTACATTATAAATATTTAAAAGGGAAAAATACAAAAAGTTACAATTTGCGATACGTTTCGACAAGACCGTTTGCAAAGGCTTAAACAAAGGTAATTTTACAGTTGACGCTGCCTGTTATAATGTCTATAATTGATATGGCTGAATGAATTGAATTCTCTATTAGGTGAGGCTCCTATACAGATAAACGCTGCTGCCCGGAAACGTCGAGAGACGCCAATGGGTGAACAAACATTGCCGGATTAAGGTTTTGTTTAACGCAGCTGGCAAAAGCCTATGCTGTATAGTGCCAAAGCTCGATGACTGGAGAATGGATTTTTATTACGAAGGTAATGATTAAAGTCCGCTCCGGCGGACTTTTTTTAAATCCGGGTTTTCCGGGGCATATTTTTTGAGAGGTGAGTATTATAGAAAGAAGGTGATTCCAATGCTGGAGATCTATAAGACACGGACCGACGGGCACGAACTCGTCAGCCTTGATTTTATAGAAAAGGGCTGCTGGATTAATCTTGTAGCTCCCACAGAGGAAGAAATCGAATTTGTTGTCAACAATGTCGAAATCGATCAAAACTTCATCAGGGATGCCCTTGACGAAGAGGAAAAACCACGTATCGACGTGGACGGGGATCAAACCCTCATAATTGTAGACGTGCCATATGTTTATGAAGACGATAAGTCGATCAAGTTCGAGACCATGCCGCTTGGTCTTCTTTTGGTGCGCGATGATTTCATAATCACCATAAGCGGCAAGCCTTCATCCGTCCTTGAAAGGTTCAGGAATGGACAGATACGCGATTTCTATACTTATAAGAAGACGCGGTTTATTTTCCAGATCCTTTACTACGTATCAACGGATTTCCTGAAATATCTGAAGCATATAGATAAAAAAAGCGAGCTTCTTGAAAATTCGCTCCATAAATCGATGCGCAATAAGGAACTGTACAAGCTGATGGACCTGAGCAAGAGCCTTGTATATTTCAATACGTCCCTGAAATCTAACGAGACTGTCCTGGAGAGACTGCTGAAAGGCAAATACGTCAAGATGTACGAAGAAGACGCGGATATCCTTGAGGACACGATCATCGAGAACAAGCAGGCTATTGAAATGGCGACCATTTACAGTTCCATCTTAAGCGGAATGATGGATGCTTTTGCATCGGTTATTTCAAACAACCAGAACGAAGTTATGAAATTCCTGGCTGCCATAACCATTGTTATAGCGATTCCGAACATGGTGTACAGCTTTTTTGGTCAGAATTTTAATCTCCCTCAGCAGGGAAATCCGTTTATGTGGCTGTTTGTGCTCATCGGCTCGGTGGTATTGTCCCTGATTGTAGCGTTTATATTGTATAAACGGGATATGTTCTGACTTTCCTGAATAAAGCTATTGATTTTTGATTCCGTTTGTATTATCATAACATTTGCATCTTAACAGTGGATGCGATTTATGCGCCCATAGCTCAACTGGATAGAGCGTCTGGCTACGGACCAGAAGGTTGTGGATTCGAGTTCTGCTGGGCGCGCCATGAAAAACCCCTGATCGCTTGAATCGGTCAGGGGTTTTTTGAATGCATCCGTATTGCTGTAGAATTTTACTTATTCTTTTTTTCTTTCTCTTTTGCCCGCTTGTCATTAATGATCTTCATGTGTTCTGCCGTAATCAGCGTCACATTGTTCTCCCTGGCCCAAGCCACACAGCCTTTCAGGACAGTGTGCAGGAAAATGCGGGGAACCTTGACAAGAGTTGCACATGCGTCATCTGTGAACTTGATAACATCGTCGATCCTGTCAGCTGCATAGCGGACCGATTCGATGGAGGTCTCACGCATGGGCAGCGGCTCGGCATGGGGTCGGCGGAAACGGGTATACCAAAAATTCTTGCTGTCCCTATAGCCATAATCCACGGGAACCGGAGGGAAATCCTTTGCACGGACTCCGTTGATGATGGCATAGTAGTATTTCTCCTTCATCAGTATCTTGTCTATCCTAAGAATGAAATGGGTGCCGTATCTCGAGGTAATTCCGTTAAAATCATGGTAGGGCGGGTCATAACCGTCCAGACAGCCCGGCTTGTCATCCTGGGCGCCGTCAAGCTCGCGCATCCAGGTGCATTCGAAGACCTGGTAGGATTCTGCTACAACCTTTGGAAACAGTTCGCCCGGATGCTCAGCGGCCATGAGCCCGTCTTCAAGAGTGAATATACAGTCTTTCATTTTTTCCTCGGGCTTGTCTCCGGGAAAACCAAGGCGGACGGCTTCCCTGAAATACTTTTTCTTGTCGGGAATGAAGTTAAGGCTGCATTTCCCGTTACGGAGAAGATGCTGTGCAGTATTGGAGGAATTTCGCGCGCAAAGCAGCATGGCGTAATAATCCTTACCCGCCACATAGTAAGGCTGGACCAATGAATACGACCCCAAAGAGGTGGAACCGTCCTCCGCCAGTGTGCCTACCAGTACTGTCGGCATCGGGAAGAAAGCGGAAGTCTGATAAAAGTTATCAACAATGCGAAGGTCTCTGAAGCTGCTCATACTCTATCCCTTTCCTTTCTGTTATGGATGAATATGCGGTCAAGAAGAACCGCCAGGGGCTGAAATGGTGTATGATTGACTGCCGCAAGCAGCAGGTTTTCCGATACAAAACCATCAAGGAAGCTGTCTTCATCAGCCTCAAAGCGCCTGAGCAAGGAATGTACAATTTCAGAAAGCTGACTGAGCAAAATGTTATGCCGTTTCGAATAATCGGAAATAAATCTTGCTGAAGAAGTATATTGTGACCAGACTCTTCTGTACAGATTCGAGAAATGTTCAATTTCCTTATAAATTACATAAAGTCCGTCAGTGATGGTATCTGATTGGGCTATACTCTGTCTCATGGCGGAAAGCGCTTTATTCCAGTCATCAAGCATCACTGAGGCCGCGAGCGTATCCTTTGTGGGAAAGTAATTATAGACCGTACCTACTGCAATACCGCACCTTGCGGCGACCGACCGTATGGTAAATCCGCTGTATTCAGATTCCAGCAACTCGTTTTTTGCCGCCTCAAGGATTCGCTTTTTCACATTTTCGATAAGCTTTGGCATTTCGGTTCCCTCCGGGGCAACCATTGCTTAATTGATTTTTATGAACATGTTCATTTAAATTATAATACATTGTTATATAACTATCAATCTTCAGGATAGCCTCTGGATAGTGTTGGCATATAACTTTAAAAATTATTTGTTTATGCAGCTTTTTTTGTTGGTAACATCCTAATATTGCACACAGCAAATGATTAACAGCTCCAGGGAGGCGCTTATGATGAAGAAACTTCTTAGTCTGGCTCTTACGTTGGTTCTGTTGTCTTCGGTGACAGTATTTGCCCAGGGAGGTACGACTGTCCCGAATCAAAAAAAGACCGAACCCATTTCCATCAATTGTTACGACCCATCGGAAATTCCTCTGCCCAAAGGGCTTAAAACCAATGAAATTGAAGGGGTATCCGTATCAAAAGGAAGCAGTTTTATACCGGTAAAAATCGAAATCGATAATGATGTTCTGACTATCACTCCAACCGAGTATTTCGAGCATGGCAAGGAATATACGGTAAAGATCTTCACGGGCAGCAAAAAATACGAGATTCCAGTCAAGGCTGCAAACTTTAAGGTGATATCCTCGTACGACGGGACCATAATGAAGATTCCACCGAAAAAGGGGAGCGGGTTCAACTTCCCGTACTACATATACCTTCCCGAAAACATGGAAAAAACGAAATCCGAGACAAAAAGGCTGATTGTTGAGCCGAACAATACAGGCTCGGTCTCCGATCTGCTTGAATACCATGATGAGGCCGCGCTGAGAATGGTGGCCGCCAACGGCGGACCAGGGCATTATGCCGCTTACTATCTCAACTACCCATTCCTTGTTCCCGTGTTCCCGCGTCAGGCCACGAACTGGTGGGAATCATATACCCACGCTCTGGACAAGGGCGCCATGCTCCTGGAGGGTGAGGCGAAAAGGCTCGACCTGCAGCTGATGGCAATGATAGAAGACGCCAGGAAAATACTTTCCGGGATGGGCTACAGGATTGAGAAGAAGGTATTCATGACAGGCTTCTCCGCATCGGGACAGTTCACAAACCGCTTCGCGACCCTGCATCCCGAAATCGTCAAGGCGATCGCTGTCGGTAACTTCACCATGTATCCCACGGCCAAGCTCAACGGGGTGACCCTGAATTACCCATGGGGGATAGCGGATATTAAGAAATATACCGGAAAAGAGTTCAACAAGGCCGAATACGACAAGATAGCACAGTTCTGTTACATTGGTGACGAGGACCAGAACGACCAGCCATTTAACGTGGACTACGGCATAAGCGAGGAAGAAACCAAGGCCGTCAACGACCTGTTCGGGTACGACAGCGGTGTCACCAGGTGGAACCGCAAGTGGAAATTCGTCAAGCAGCTCGGGTATGACAAGTCGATCCAGTTCCATACATATAAAGGCATAGGACACGGTATCTCGGAAAATATCCTGAAAGACGTTCTCGAATTCTTCAGGGTCAACAACGGGGACAGGATCATCAAGATCAAGGCACACACCAACGCATATTGAGATGGTTATGGATACAGGAGAGAGGCTGATCAAAAGTCAGCCTCTTTTATTATTATTCAAAGCAGTTGCTGTCCGCTCCTGGTTCTTCTTTGGTCCATGTTCCGTTGGCCAAGGCATAAAAAAATATCCTGATATTAAAGCAATAAATGTTAAATAATGAGCAAGCCGTGCAATTGAGCGCCACTTATTACAGGGTTACGATGATATCAGAGTAACGCAATATCTGTTATAAGGAGGAGTGTATGATGATAGAGACCAAAGTACCCGAGCAACGGCCGTTATCAGGACGCGAAAAGGTATTGTACGGTTTCGGAGACCTGTCAACAGCTTTAATCTGGAATGTTACCACAACATGGGCGATGTTTTTCTTCACTGACATTTTCAAGATCAGCGCATTGGCAGCAGGCACCATGTTGTTGATTGCACGAATTTACGATGCAGCTATAGACCCGTTTATCGGGTTCATGGTCGACAGGACGAGTACCAGGATGGGAAGGGCAAGACCTTACCTGCTCTGGTTAGCGATCCCTTACGGACTCGTCGGAAGCTGCGGGGCTTATAACGCATATCTGGATGACGATGGGGACATTTCCCTACAAGCCCGATGCCATGCTGGAACGCAAAGTCGTACTTCGCATGTATTGGGACAACGAGAATGAGCCCTCAGTGGAAGCGCCTATAGGCGATTTTTTCGGAATGGGCCATGGGATCAGCAAAAACTTCGTATCAGCGCCGCTTACCATGTGCCCGCAGGATGGACGTGGATACAACTGCTACTTTCCTATGCCATTCAGCGAGGCGGCTCTAATAGAAGTTGAAAATGAGTCGGACGACCAGATGATGATTTACTTTTATATTGATTATGAAGAATACGAGGAACCTCCCGAAAGTCCGCTGAGATTTCATGCAAGCTGGCGCAGGGAGATCACAAAAAGCGAGGCCGGTGAAGGGCTTAACGGGGAGTATTTCCAGTTCTCCGGCGAGAATCTGACCGGGGAAAAGAACTATGTTATTCTTGAAGCTGAGGGAAAGGGGCACTATGTAGGCTGCAACCTGAACATACATAACCTTAGGCACACCAACCAGAATAACTGGCCTGGCGAAGGCGATGACATGATCTTCATTGACGGTGAACCCTGGCCGCCCAGGCTCCATGGGACAGGCTGTGAAGACTACTTTAACGCCGCATTCTGTCCTACCCAGGAATATAACTCCCTGTACAGCGGCATCATTCTTCCCGGCGGGCCAAACTGGTCAGGAAAGATCACTTATTACCGCTATCACATACTCGATCCCATCATGTTCAATAAATCCATAAAAGTAACGATAGAACATGGGCACAATAACCACCGTTTTGACGACTATTCGTCTACAGCATACTGGTACCAAACCGAACCACACAGGCATTATCCCATTCTTCCCGTGTCGCAGAGGATCCCTCTGCCTGACATCGAGCGGGATCCGGCTGCCCTGGTAAAAATGAAAATGGCGAGAGACGCCCGTGCCAGGGAGTTGGGCATAGAAGAGTAATAGGGGGCATAGACAGGGGGACGGTTTTCGTTACCCCTGACTGCATTTCTGTGGTATGATAATAATATGCGAAGCCTGTCGAAGGGAAAGGGGTGTAGCCGTGGATTTCAATTACCTGTCCCCTTACATCAGGGTTGCCCAGGACAGCCTTGTGCCTAACGGAATGAAACTCAGGGAAAGGGTCATTTTCGACTACGAACTGGTCTACATAAAAAGCGGTGAAGCCATGACCTGCATCGACGGAGTAACGTACCATTGCATCCCCGGCGATATCATTTTCATACAGCCCGGGGTACCTCATTCATCTACAGTGCTGGACAAGCCCCTGAGACAGCCCCATGTGCATTTTGACCTGTTTTATCAACCTAACAGCCCGGATATAAAGGTGTCGTTCAAACCGCTTGATAAGATACCGAAGAAGCAGCACCCCCTGTTCCGGGAGCCTGTTTCGGTACCTAATATAATCGAGCTTCCATCCCATCTTCGTCTGAAAAGTCCCGCAACATTCGAGAAAATTCTTTACGATCTCATCCACGAATACAATTCGATGCTCCCGTTCAGCGATATAGCCGTAAAGGGCAAGTTCATCGAACTCTGGACATATTTTTTACGGGAGGTTTATCTCAGCCAGAACGAAAACCTGCACAATACCATGATCCTGCTGGATAAAATCAAAAAATACCTCGACGCAAACCTGGACAGGGAAGTGAACCTTGATGAGCTTGCATCCTATGCCAACCTGAATAAATGCTATATCGCCCATATCTTTAAACAGCATTACGGAATTTCTCCCATCAAGTACCACAGGATCGCGCGCATCAGCAAAGCGCGGGAACTGATCGAGTTCACCGATTTGCCCATAAGCCGGATTTCGGAGGAAGTAGGATATCCAAACGTTTATTCATTCAGCCGTGCATTCAAGGCTGTCGAAAAAGTCCCGCCTACATTCTACAGGTAGAATGTTCGAATAATATAAATGATGAAATTTTTATTTTTTCTGCAACGTTTCTGCGCCTTCAATCGTGTTATTGATGAAGGGGGGAGAGCGATTGAAAGGTTCTTTATTGCGTACGAATGAAGAACTCACCCAAATCTATAACCGGCATGTCGGGACAGTATATCGCGTGTGTTTCATGTACATGAAAAACAGGGCTGATACCGAGGACATGGTGCAGAACACCTTCCTCAGGCTTATGCGCGACAAAACAGTTTTCCGGGACGAGGAGCACGAAAAGGCATGGCTTATAAGGACGGCCACCAACCTGTGCAAGGACTATTTCCGGCACTGGTGGTCAAGGACTGTGGGCATGGACCTTGCTGCCGATGCTGCCGTTGAGCAGGATTTCAAAATTGACGGGAACCTGGGAAAGGTGCTTGCTCTTCCTTCCAGGTATAAGACTCCTGTTTACTTATACTACTATGAAGGTTATTCCACGGCGGAAATCGCCAGGATGTTAGGGAAAAAGGAATCGACAGTGAGAAGCTGGCTGAGAAGAGGAAGGGAACTATTAAGAATGGAAATGGAAGGTGATTTGGAATGAAAAGGGAAGAACTCGTGGCTTCTTTTGACAGCATTACACCCGATAAAGCAGCTGAAAAGCGTATGCTTGACAATATTCTGAGTCACTCCCGAAAGGAGAGAAAAATGACGTTCAACTATAGAAGGGCAATACCGGCATTGGGACTGGTAATAGTGATAGTATGCGGGATCCTGGCTTATAACTTTACCATTGGAAGAAAAAGCACGCAGGCCCCGGGCGATGCCCTCGTCAACATCGGAGGTCCGGCGAGGGAAGACGCAGCCGCGCCCATGGTTAATCAGTTCAAAATGGACGGCAGGCATTATATTATCCTGTCGGATGATTTGAGGGCCGAATACGGCTTTCCGCAGCAAATCAGCGAAGGCGACATAGGGGAACATATCACGACAATAACGGACAGCGTGGACCCGAGCCTTATAGGATGCGAGGTATACAGGTACAAGCCTGCGGGTTCCGAAGCCGTGGTGGCAGTGAAAAAAGGCGATGAATACCTGTACTTCAGGTTCTTTACTTTTGAAAGCTATATAAACAACCAGGACGAGGATGCCATTGAGTACCTCAGAATTTACGGGATAAACAGTGCAGAAGACATAGCAAAGATCCATTTCATCGTTCATTCGGATATAAGCAAGCTCGAAGGCAGGATGGATGTCAGGGCCGAGCTGACCGGGCGTGACGAGATCTCAAGGTTCTATGACTACTTTTCGGTCCTGAAAAATTCAAGCGACAGGTATTTTGAAAAGCTGTTCAATTACAGGCCGGAAAGCGGTGCTAAGGGCGGGACCGGGACAGATACCCCACGACAGGTCGAACCTGTGGCTCCCGTGATGCCCGGCGCGCCGGAACAGCCCGCAAACCCTCCCGTGGCCCCTGTGGCGCCCGATGCTCCTGTTTCCTATCAAGCAATGCCTGAAGAACCCTACGCGCCGGACCGGAATGAAGTTTACCCGGTCATTCCTCCAAGTTCAGCCTTTTCAGCCCCTGGTCAGACAGGTTATGCTGAAGACATGCCCCTGACGGGTTATGGCAGCACTCCGGCATGGGATGGCGGAGGGCAACCGTCCGGCGGCAGCAATTATGGAACCGTGGGCAGTGGAAGCGCCAACGCAGTCGCAGGAGGAACAGAACCTGCCGGAGGTATTGGCTGGAATCCGCTGGCCGACCCGGTCACCATACGCATTTACAATCAAGGCGGTGTATATCTTGAAATGATGTATTACAGAAACATAGGTTTCATCTCGCGTTATGAGATAAACGACGAATTTGCCGCCTTTATCAACAGCTGCCTTGAATAATGCGCAAACCCCGTCCCTTTTTGCACGCAGGAGCCAGATGAACCTTTTTTCGGAAGATGAGTCATATATAATAGAACAAGCACACAGAAAAAGAGGTGTTCTTTATGAGCAATAAAGGAGCCGGACAAAAGGCCCAGTTGACCAGGAGACTGCTGATTCCTGTGCTGGCGTTAATCATCTTGTTGATGCTTGCAGCCTGCGGTTCAAGTTCAAAGTATACTGCTGAGGCCAGCGCTGTACAGGTCAGCGGCAAGTCATCCGGGGCATATGATGCAGCGGCTGCGCCATCCGCGTCTGCATCGCCGGTTTACGGGGAGCCCGGCATAGGAGGAGTAAATAACCGTGCTGAAGAAACATCCCAGTACGCTTCGCAGCTGAACGAATTAATGAGCCAGCGAAAACTGATCATGGAGGGAGATGTATCCATCGAGACGCTTAACTTCGATGAATCCATCGAAGCCCTTGACCAGCTCGTCGAAGACCTGGGAGGTTTTACCGAGGTCAGGAACGTAAGAGGCAAAAGCAGCAGGACATATTATTCCTTAAGATCAGCCAGTTATGTTATTCGTATTCCGGCAGAAAGCTTCGACCTGGCCATGAAAAACATGGGCACCATCGGGAACGTCCTTGAATCAACCTCGAAAGGAACAGACATAACCGATACATACGTTGACACCCAGACAAGGATAAAAACGCTTAAAGTCCAGGAGGAAACCCTGCTCGACTTACTGTCCAAAGCCGAAAAACTGGAAGACGTCATTACCCTTGAAGGAAGGATCTCTGATGTCCGCTACCAGATCGAGAGCCTTGAGAACACCATCAAAAACTATGACCGCCTGGTTGAGTTCAGCAGGATCACTGTATTTATCCAGGAAGTGGATGATGAAACCAGGACCCGGCCTAACCCCAAAACACTGGGGGAAAGGATATCGGAATCCTTCAGGGAATCCATCGACAGCTTCGTGGATTTCTGTGAAGATTTCCTGGTCTGGCTGGTCAGGTCATGGATATCGATCCTGATTATAGCCGTTGGTGTTTTTGCCGCAGCCATGATTGTCAGGTCAAAAATGAGAAAGAGCGGGAAGCCCGTGAAAAAAGCGGAAACAGAACCGGACAAAAAAGAATGATAAATTAAATGTGTATTTGGGGACGGAGGTTTATTGCACATTTTTGTGCAGAAAACCCCCGTCCCTTTTTGCACACATGTGCAAAAATATGCAAAAACCGCGTATTATTTTGCAACATTTTAGTTCGTTAACGTTTCAACAAAGCAATTATGGGTAATTATAATGAGTCAATAACGTGTAGGCATAGGCTCTGTAAAGTTAACATGAAAGAATAGCGCCCAAAACCATACAATAGCTTCACGCAACAAGCGGATACTCCCGTTTTTGATGTTTTGAAAGTTTCAACCCGGCAACTTGAGCAGGGGTAAGCCC
>DUSJ01000200.1 GCA_012842645.1 Clostridiaceae bacterium
CCTGGCTGCTGCCGCGGCGGTCATTACTTCGGTTATTACTTTTAGAATAGGGATACTTACGGCCTTGATGATACTAATATTATGCGGACTGGCCACAATCCCGGTCAATGCAGCGGGGCTGTATGTAGATCTTATCCGTCCGAAGCTTAAATGGAGCAATCCGCAGGAAGCAATAAAGCAGAACATGAATGCTGTGCTGGAAATGCTGTTTGGATTTATCATAATTTCTGTTTTCGCGGTCATTGCGTTCTTGTTGCTGAAACTGACGACAAATATCTGGTACACTTTTGGGATAATGGTTCTGCTCCTTGCAGCAGTGTCATATTTATGTGTTATGTTCGTAGGGAAGGCGGCGGGCAGAGCCTATAGAAATTTTGAAGCCTGATGAGTCCGTGATCGGAATTTTTGGACCTGACCCGTTTGTCAGAGCGCTGTTTTGTGGTAAATAAATAAAAATATCACTCACCGAAGAAGGAGGGTTTCCGATGAATGTCACGAAGTATAACAAGCTGGTAAGGGACAAAATTCCGGAGATAATTGAGAACAGCGGCAGGAAGGCCATTACCGAGAAAGTTTCTGACGAACAGTACTTTAAGCTGCTGAACGAGAAACTTGACGAAGAACACAAAGAATACCTTGCAAGCCTGCGGGTTGAGGAACTGGCTGATTTGGTGGAAGTGATATACGCTATCCTGGAGTATAAGAAAGTATCGATCGAGGACTTTGAGAAGATGAGGATAGAGAAAGCCGCCAAGCGGGGCTCTTTCAAGGAACGGATTCTGCTTAAGGAAGTAATAGAAGGCTGAACTTAAGTACATACGCTATATCGGACACCCTGCCGCTTCCGAAAATGTGGCAGGGTGTTTTAAAATCATGTTGTCATTCTGGGGAGCGCAGCGACGAAGAATTTTATAAAGGGCATAGAAATAGAATAGAGGTAAAAAAATGAAATGGAATGACCTTGAAAAACCCTGGCAGGCATTTTTCGAACTTGGATGGGAATCGTTTAAAAAAGGTTCTGTACCCATCGGGGCCGTGATAGTGGATGATAAGGGCGAGATAGTATCAAGAGGCCGAAACATGATTTTTGAAGATAAGGCTGACCCTCCTGAGATAGCCCGACACAAAATCGCCCATGCCGAGCTCAACGCTATCTTAAAATTGAGCGAGTACGATCATCCCAATATAAGAAAATACACCATTTACACTACCACGGAACCGTGCCCTATGTGTTTCGGGATGATCGTAATGGTCAATTTAAGGAATGTCAGGTATGCGGCAAAAGACAGGTATGCCGGGGCTACGATACTTAATGCTGATAATGATTACATAAGGAGCAAAAACATAAGTATAACCGGGCCGTACAGCGGTCTTGGCGATATCCAGACAGCCATACACACGGCATATGAAGCTGCCGGGTCCGGAAAGGCCGACTGGCTGCTGAATGTTTGGAAGATGGATTATCCCGCTGCCGTTGACCTGGGGATATACCTGGCAGCACATGGTATAATAAGAAAAATGGCGGATGATGGCGAAGAAGCCGCCGCTGTATTTGATACGGTTAGCGGCATGCTGCGCGGAAAGGAAGAGGATTGAGGTAACATGGCTCCCAAATTCATGTTCAGTTTTTTGCCAGGTCTTGTGACACTTGTATTCATAGCTGTTTTCGCTTTGTTTATCATATACGCGATAAAAGGCATTGCCCAGTGGAACCGAAACAACCATTCACCTGTGCTTACCGTCCCGGCACGTGTGGTGTCTAAAAGGACGCATGTATCCCATTATACCCATCATGATGCAAATAATGCGGGCATGTATGATTCTTCCTCGACCACGTATTATGTCACCTTTGAATTTGAAAGCGGCGACAGGCTTGAACTCCGTGTCCCCCATGATGAGTTCGGATATCTTGTCGAAGGAGACATGGGGAAGCTGACATTCCAGGGAACACGGTACAAAGGATTCCAGAGGGATATAATATAGTCTCTATGAGCTTGCCTGCTTAAGCCAGCCGAGAACAGGGGCAAGATTCTCTGTTGAAGCGAAGGATCTGCCATTTTTTATCATATCGACGGTTTCAAGCTCTTCGTCGGTTTTGATCTCCTTGCTTTCCAGTTTTTTAAGGATAGAATTTGCCATAATATTCATGACAGGCTTTATACGGGGACGGTTACATATATTACTCATTCCGGGGAATCATACATGTAAATCATAAGAGGACACGAAATTATTAATCTATGGAAACCGGGGAGGATCAATATGGCTGAAAACAGGTTCAAGGAAAAGTCCATGGGCATGCCGGTCGAAAAACATGATACAGCCGCATGGGCAAATATAGCGTCGGTAAAGAAGGTCTCGAGGGTAACCATTCCCAGCGAGATGCAGACAGAGAATGCGAAAGAGTATGTGGATACCAATGAGAAGTAGTGTGTAATTAGGGACGGAGGTTTCTTGCACAATAACGTGTAAAAAACCTCCGTCCCTTTATGCACAAAAATGTGCAGAAAACCCCTGTCCCTGTTTACACATCCGCCAGCTTTTTGTATCTCTCGTAGCGTTCCATCGCATGCTTTTCGGCGATATTATAGGCTTCGCCGGCGATTGCCGGAAAGACCGTCTTGAGCGACGAATACCTGATCTCGCTTTCCAGGAACTCTTTATATGACTGTGAAGGCGGCTTCGAATCGAGTATGAAAGGATTCTTCCCTTCTTTCTTCAGCATGGGGTTGTACCTGTAAAGCTGCCAGTACCCTGCCTCGACGGCCCGTTTTTCCTGGAGCATGCTTGTTCCCATGCCGGTCTTTATCCCATGGCTGATACATGGAGAGTAGGCAATTATGAGCGACGGGCCCTTGTAACTTTCGGCCTCGGCGATAGCCTTTATGGTCTGGTTCATATTTGCTCCCATTGCTATCTGCGCCACATAAACATACCCGTAGCTCATGGCCATCATGCCGAGGTCCTTTTTCCCTGTTTTCTTGCCGGCGGCCGCGAACTTGGCCACTGCGGCCGATGGCGTCGATTTCGATGCCTGGCCGCCCGTGTTGGAATAGATCTCGGTATCCATGACGAAAACATTTACATCGTCTCCCATGGCGAGGACATGGTCGAGACCGCCGAAACCTATATCGTATGCCCATCCGTCGCCGCCTATGATCCAGAAAGACCTTTTCACAAGGAAATCCTTAAGCCTGATGATCTCAGGAATGGGATGGACCGAAGAATACAGGTTGGTGTCAAGCTCCGCGAGTATGGCTTTGGCTGCTGCCCTCGAACCTTCGCCGTCGTCCTTTTTTTCAAGCCATTGGGCGAAAGCTTCCCTGAGCCTGTCGCTTATGTCCGCCATCATTGCCTGCCTGATCAAGGCAGCAAGTCTCTCGCGTATCTGCCTTACGCCCAGGTACATTCCATAGCCATATTCCGCATTGTCTTCAAAAAGGGAGTTTGCCCATGCGGGACCTTTTCCGTCGGAGTTGGTGCAGTAAGCGATGGAAGGCGCGCTGGCTCCCCAGATAGAGGAGCATCCCGTTGCGTTGGCAATCATCATTCTCTCGCCGAAGAGCTGGGTGAGCAGCTTGATATACGGGGTCTCGCCGCAGCCGGGACATGCTCCGTTGAATTCGAGATGGGGCTGCAGAAGCTGGCTTCCCTTGACGGTTTTCGGGTCCAGCAGCGCGCCCTTGTATTTTACGGTCATGGCATATTCCCAGTTTTCAGCCTGGGCTTTTATTTGTTCCTCCGCGGGCTTCATGATCAGTGCTTTTCCTTTGGCAGGACATATGTCCGCGCAGTTGCCGCATCCCGTACAGTCGAGAGGAGATATCTGTATACGCCAGTTGAGATGCTCAAAGCCCTTTCCTGCAAACTTTTTGGTTTCAAAGGACTCGGGGGCGTTTCTGACTTCCTCTTCGTCGAGGATGAAAGGACGGATGGTCGCATGGGGGCAAACATATGAACATTGTCCGCACTGTATGCATTTTTCTATCTGCCATTCGGGCAGCA
>DUSJ01000201.1 GCA_012842645.1 Clostridiaceae bacterium
CGAACTCGAGGCTTCCGAAACAGCCCCAGGCATGGCCAAGCCCGCCATAGAGCATGATCTTGTCGATATATACCTCACGGCCGAAATCAACTATAAAGAAATCATTTATATGTTCAGGCTCCCAGCCTGTCTGGGGCGCCTGCATATCCCCAAGATAAAAAAGGGCTATCGCAAGATAGATCAATGTCATTACGACCATTATGACAACATCTTTTTTATTGATTCTATAACCCATGATTACTGATCCTTCCCCTTGAGTTATATTGTCTCATTCAGATCCTGCTCATTCCGCAGCCGGACTGATGAAAGTCTTCCATCCCCGGTACAGGGACAGGACATAAGCTGTTAGGGTTATCAATGAATACAGCAGGCCGAGCCCGTCCCATCGATCAAGCCAGTATACATTCCCAAAGGAGATTATATACAAATACTGCTGATTAATAAACACCGAAAAACTCACAAGGCATAACTCCGGCACATGACACCTGTCAAAAACCGCTGCCAGCGTAATGAATATTATTGCAGGCAACAGGTATCTTTCATGCATTTTGGTCATAAAGAAAAATGCGCTGAACAGGACGAGGTATGAAAAATACGAAATGGAATGAAGCGACAGCCTGCCTTTGATCAAACACCAGAAGGAGAAGGCAAGGCCAAGTACGAAAAGTATATTTCCCCAGGTCATGTAGCTTAACCCAAGGAACGGCATGAAGTCATCCTGGATCTGCCCGCCCAGCAGGAACCAGAGGTTGAAGGCATTGGCGCTTGCATACGGATAGTCCTTGATGCTTGTGGAGTAAAGGTCGAAAAGCCAGTAAAAATAATCTATGAATGCCGGAAGCTTCCCCGATAACCTGGTGGGGATATAAAAAGGCAGGACTATCGCAAGGTAGACGGCGATACCGGAGACAATCCCGGCAATAAGCCTTATAACTGATTTTGCATTAAACCAGAACTCCCTGAAGTAAAGATAAAGCACCACCGGCAGCAGAAGCCCGCTTTGCGGTTTCGTAAGCACCGATACCAGGAACATCAGCGCGGCCAGGTTCGGCTTTTTATACTCAAAAAGAACCAGGACTCCTATCAGCATTGTCGCGGGAATGGAATCAAACTGCCCCCATACGGACGAGTTGAAGAATACTCCGGGATTGACCAGGTAAGACAATGCAAAAATCATTCCGGCTTTGGTCCTGTTATGCTTTTTCGCCAGCAGCAGGATCAGAAATGCGCCGATGAACTCAAAAAAGACCGACCAAAGCTTTATAAGGTATACCAGCATCGCTGTCGGTAATGAGAACGCCTTGCATACCTCGCCGGTGAACCATAGAAAATAAAGGAAAAATGGCGCGTATACAACATGAAATCCGCTTGAATAAAAGCCGTCAGGCCCATATTCGGCCAGATAGCTGCTCCATGCCGCATAACCGGCCATATCTATCTCATAGGGTTTTATACATGAAATCACGAGACGGAAAGATATTATCAGAAAAAGCAGAGGCAAGAACCAGTTCTCATATTCGGGGCTTTTTCTTAGGCTTGTTTCAGACATAACGTCCTCCGTTGCATAATAATAGGTGCTTTATGCACCGAATAAGGACCTGCTAACATTGTAAATCAAAAAAACGCAAAAAAAAAGCACCGAAGAAGGATTTACCTATAAAATAATTGCGATCCTTATGTGGTGCCGATTTCATATCAACTGAGATCAAAATCTACATATATAAAAGGAGGAATAAATAACTTCGATATTATTATACCATCAATATGTTTAAACAATTGTTAATTTTAGATTATAAATATATTAACAAAAGATGAACAAAAGCTTATCCCAATTGAAATACAGGCTACAGGAACACATGTTCTGATAATATTGCATTTTATTTACAGATACTATATGGCTTTCGCACAGTCTGCTGTCCGGTTTGCATTTTTGATTCTGATAGTTTATCATAGTAGTATTAATCATGTATGTTTATGACGCGTTTTTGGCATTATAAATTTCTTTGATTGTGGAATGCAATATGGTTTTATATGAGAGTACGAGGGGCGGAAGCGAAAGGATCACCTCGGCGGAAGCCATAAAACGTGGTATTGCGCCTGACGGCGGGCTTTATGTGCCCTGTAACATTGAAAAACTTAGCCTTGAAGATATCAGAGAATTAGTGGAGATGACCTATCCCGAGAGGGCTTTTGCCATTCTGAAGCGCTTCCTGGACGATTTTTCCGACGAAGAGCTTGCTGAATGCGTTAACAGCGCTTATTCCAACAAGTTCACCCACGAGGATACTGCGCCTGTAGTCGAGCTGAACGAGAGCCTTTTCGTGCTGGAGCTCTGGCATGGTCCAACCTGCGCATTCAAGGACATGGCCCTCCAGATCCTGCCACATCTTCTTGTAAAAGCAATAAAGAAAACTGGCGAGAAAAGCAAGGTTATTATCCTTGTGGCAACGTCGGGCGATACGGGAAAAGCTGCCCTTGAAGGATTCGCCGATGTGGAAGGCACGGGAATAATAGTATTCTATCCCGAAAACGGGGTAAGCGAAGTCCAGAAATACCAGATGATTACCCAGACAGGCAGCAACGTCAGTGTAATTGGCGTAAAGGGCAATTTTGACGACGCGCAGACAGGCGTAAAAAGGATCTTTGCCGACCAGGAACTGAAAAGCTTCATGGAGGACAGGAATCTCAGGTTCTCGTCAGCAAATTCCATCAACTGGGGAAGGCTGGTCCCGCAGATCGTGTATTACTTTTCCGCCTATGCCGATCTTATTAAAACAAACCGTATTGATTTAGGGGAAAAGATCAACTTCGTGGTTCCCACAGGCAATTTCGGCAATATACTCGCAGGTTACTATGCCTTAAAGATGGGGCTTCCGGTCAACAGGCTTATCTGCGCTTCCAATGACAACAATGTTCTGACAGACTTCATCAGGACAGGATGCTATGATAAGCGGCGCGAGTTCATAAAAACGATATCTCCGTCCATGGATATACTTATATCAAGCAATCTCGAGAGGCTCCTTTACGAGGTTGCCGACCGTGACGGAACTCAGGTTTCATCATGGATGAAACAGCTGTTTGAAAACGGGTATTATGATATCGGGAAAAAGTACAGGGATGAAGTGAGAAAGCGTTTCTGGGCCGGCTGGTCCAACCAGGAGGAGACCCTTATAACCATCGAATGCATGTACGAGGAATACAAGTATGTGCTGGATACCCATACGGCTGTGGCTGTGGATGTTTACGACAAGTACGTGATAACCACCGGAGACCTTACCCCTGCGGTCGTTGTATCGACGGCCAGTCCTTTTAAATTCAGCCACAGCGTATGCAAAGCACTGTTCGGCGAAGAGAAGATAGCGGACAAATCGGAGTTCGAACTTCTGGAGATGCTTTCAAAAAACTGCGGGCTCCCGGTCCCGGATGCTCTTGCCGGACTTGACAAAAAAAAGATAATCCATGAGACTGTATGCGAAAAAGATGGCATGAAAGACGCTGTAATCCAAAAACTTCTTAAATGGGAGTGAGAATTATGCCTGCCGGTGTGAAACTATCCAAGGTAGTAAAGGAAATGTCCCTGGAGAAGCTTTATTATACTGACGAGCATGATAATATAAAGATCGAGTCGGCAGACATCAACCGGCCTGGACTGCAGCTTGCAGGCTTTTTTGAATATTTCGGCGAAGAAAGGATCCAGATAATAGGTAAAGTTGAAATGACCTACCTGGCCCAGATGGACCCGGAAACCAGGTATAAAAGCCTTTATACGCTGTTTTCCAGAGGGATTCCATGCGTGATACTGGCAAGAGGCATGGAACCGTTTCCTGAAATGATGCAGGCTGCAAAGGCCTGCAACATTCCTTTTTTGCGTACTTCGGAAGACACGTCGCGGTTCAGCAGCAATCTTATCGCATATCTCAACGTTGAGCTTGCCCCCATGGAAACCATGCATGGAGAACTTGTAGAGGTATATGGCGAAGGTGTCCTGATCCTTGGGGAAAGCGGCGTTGGTAAAAGCGAAGCGGCGCTGGAGCTGGTAAAACGCGGACACAGGCTCGTTGCCGACGACCTGGTCGAGGTACGGAGGGTGTCGAGCAAGACGCTTGTTGGTTCGGCGCCTGAAATCATAAGACATTTTATAGAGATCCGCGGTATAGGGATACTGGATGTCAAGTACCTGTACGGCGTTGGTTCCGTTAAGCTGACCGAAAGCATAAACCTGGTCATAAACCTGGAATTCTGGGATCCCAAGAAACAATATGAAAGGCTGGGCACCGAGGAACTGACCACCGAGATCCTCGGCATAAAGGTTCCTTCCCTGACCATTCCTGTAAAACCGGGAAGAAACCTTGCAGTTATCATAGAGGTAGCGGCAATGAACAACAGGCAGAAGAAGATGGGATACAATGCCGCCCAGGTGTTTCTCCAGAAAAATTACGGGAAAAACCAGTGACTATAAGGATGCTTATGCTTCGGCACAAATCCGTATATAATTTTATATAGCGGAATAATTTTTAAAGGATAGTTCCAGGGAGTGAAACTGTTGCAGGAGATAGATATTTACAGCATACTAAGTTCTGTTTACACCAAAGACCTCATTTTAACCAACGTGCCCATGAAGGAACATACCACCATCAGGGTCGGCGGCAAAGTGGACTATATGGTCATGGCCGACTCCATCGAAAACATCCGGAAAAGCGTAAGCATGCTGAGCTCGCTGAGCATACCGTTCATGATTATGGGCAACGGTTCCAACATTGTGTTCTCCGATGACGGTTACCATGGAGTGATTATCAAGATCGGCGCCGGGCTCTCCAGGATTGAAGTAGACGGCG
>DUSJ01000019.1 GCA_012842645.1 Clostridiaceae bacterium
AAAACCTTTCGTAGAGAAGGCCGATTATGCAATCGTAAGCTTTGAAGGAGCAGCGACCAATAAACGTAATGATTATTCCGGGTTTCCATATTTCAACTGCCCTCCCGAACTGTTCGACGCATTCAGGTATGCCGGTTTTGACCTTGTCAACACCTCCAACAACCACCAGCTCGACAGGAAACTGAGCGGCATGTTCGAAACAAGGGAAAACATATACCGTGCAGGTCTTGAAAATATCGGGTCATACGACGGAGAAGAAGAGCATCGGTACCTGATAAAAGACCTTAACGGCATCAAGGTAGCTTTTATGGCATACACCTACGGAAGTAACGGCAATGAAGCGCTGCTCACACAGGAGCAGATCTCAAAGCACCTTGCATTTTTTGATAAGGCCAGGATGGAAAAAGAAATCCGCGAGATGGAAGAGAAGGCTGATATTACAGTCGTTTCGATGCACTGGGGACATGAATACTGGAGAAAACCGAACGAACAGCAGCTCAGCCTTACTAAGGACATGTTTGAATGGGGCGTCGATATCATCCTTGGTTCCCACCCCCATGTCGTTCAGCCTACCGAGATACGTACCGTCAACGGGGAAACGAAATATGTCATTTATTCCATGGGCAATTTCCTGTCGAACCAGTGGCATGAATGGTTTGACGATCCAAAGGATCAGAAATGGCTAAGGGAAGACAGCATACTTGTGACCATAGAATTGCTTAAAGATCCTGAAACAGGCAAGACCAGGATCAATAAAGTCAACCATACCCCTGTGTGGGTCAGCCGCGAAGGCGTTGGGACTCCGAACGTGATCCACAGGATCCTGCCCATTCCCAATCGTGAGTATTATGACAACAGCGATTACCCGGAAGAGTTGATAATAAAGGCATATGAGTCCTATGACAGGACAGTGGAGTTCTTCACCGACTACGAGGCCGGCGAGTAGGGGATTTATTCCCCTGCTTCGGCCTTTTTCCTGCTCCTGCTTTCTTTCTTCTGTTCTTCGGAATAGTCGCAGTCAGGATTTGCGCACTTATAAAAGATCGTACTGCCCTTAACTTTCTGCGTTACAAAACTGGAGCACTTGGGACAGGTTTTCCCGGATGGCATATCCCAGGTCATGAAGTCGCATCTTGGATAATTCTCGCAGCCAAGATACTTCCTGTTCTTCTTGGTTTTGCGGTATATGACCCTGCCCGAGCATTTGGGGCACTTAACTCCCGCTTCTTCGAGGTAGGGTTTCGTATTCTTGCACTCCGGGAATCCCGGGCATGCAAGGAATTTGCCAAAGCGTCCGCTTTTTATGACCATTTTCCTGCCGCAGTTCTCGCATACCACGTCCGATTCTTCAACAGGCATTTCAACCCTGCTGATTGTTTCGGCCTGCTTTACCGTTTCGCTGAAAGGCCCGTAGAAATCCTTAAGCAGCGTTTTCCACTCCACGCTGCCTTCTTCCACCTTATCAAGGCTTTCTTCCATTTTGGCTGTAAAATCTATATTCACGATATCCGAGAAATTGGACACCATAAGCTGGTTGACTATCCTGCCCAGCTCGGTAGGCACAAGCTGTTTCTTGTTTCTCTCCACATATCCCCTGTTGATGATGGTGCTTATGGTAGGAGCATAGGTGCTTGGCCGGCCGATTCCCTTTTCTTCAAGGGCCTTTACCAGCGTAGCCTCGGTATATCTTGGAGGGGGTTCGGTAAAATGCTGGTTCGCATCAGTGCCAACCAACACAAGTTTTTCATTGTTATCTATCGACGGCAGCAACTGGGATGACTCCTCGTCCTCTTCATCTCTGCCCTCTTCATAAAGCGCCAGGAAACCCTTGAAAATGAGTTTTGACCCGCTTGCTCTCAGATTAACGACAGTATTGCCTGAAAACCTGGGTCTTCCTTCGATTTCAACGGACATGGTGTCATAAACAGCAGATTCCATCTGGCAGGCAAGGAACCTGTCCCATATCAGTTTGTACAGCTTGTACTGGTCTGCCGCAAGGGAAGCTTTCAGGCTCTCGGGATCCCTGTCGATATAGGTCGGGCGTATAGCCTC
>DUSJ01000202.1 GCA_012842645.1 Clostridiaceae bacterium
ACGTCATTGTCCGGCATACGGACTGCTACCGTATCAAGTCCTCCGGTTATAACATAAGGCACCAGTTCTGATTTTCTGAACACCAGGGTGAGCGGTCCCGGCCAAAACGCTTCTATAAGGGCTTCTGCAACAGGAGGGATTTCTTTAACCAGTGTATCAAGCTGGGATACGTTGGCTATATGCACGATAAGCGGATTGTCCGACGGACGGCCTTTAGCCTCGTAGATCCTTCTCACGGCCCGGGGATCAAGGGCATTGGCACCCAACCCGTAGACCGTCTCAGTAGGAAACGCCACCAGATTGCCTTCTCTCAGAGCCTTTGCTGCCAGGCTGAAATGTTCATCATTAATACCATTTATTATAATGGTCTCCATAGACTGACCGCCTTCTGTGCTGATACCATAAAACAACTTTGCTTTATATTATAGTCTTCACTGGTATATCCCGCAAGCATGGGAGCCGGAAATAATCCATGCCGCAAATACGTAAAACTTCAGGGGCTCCATATATTATGCCATAGCATGGCATAAAAAAACCGGGATACTTCTCTCTGTTATTCAAGCACCCCGGATCAGGATCTGACTTCATTCTTTTTTTCCGTGATATACAATGCCTTCTTTCCTCGTTTTGGGCTGCTGTTCTTCGCCAGGCTTTCCGGATGAATCACTGTATGGGCCCATGATTCCCTTTGCCCTCAATGCCTGGCCCTCTTTATAGCATCCGCCGCAAAAACGGCCGCTGTTCAAAGGTTTACCGCACAATTCGCACCTGATGAACCCCTTGTTGTCGCCGACTATCTCCAGTCTCTCTTCCTTAAGATAGCGCCTGATTGATTTCAGGCTGACGCCTATGACAGCCATCAGTTCGTTGGAGGTAGCCCCCGGATGGGCGGTAAGATACTCCTTGATCTTTCTGAATTCTTCTTCCTCAATAGGGAAGCATACCGGGCATACCTCTTCGAACGCTACTCTTTCGAAAAATCTATGACAGCGGACGCATTCATAATGGGCCATTATGTCTCCTACTTCTTCTGGTCAAAAAAGTGTGATGTCATGTTCATCGGGGGATTATAGGCCCCCTGGATACGCTTATTGTTACTGACGCCGTTGAGCTTTTTCTTAATATCCTTCATCTCTGCTTTTACAAGGCTTATATTTTCGTCATCGATTTCCCTGATATCTTTTAGCTTTTGGAAGATGCTTTCTATCACTTCCCTGAGTTCCTTCGTGCCCGGAAGGTTGAACCTTGGCAGTTCCTCAAGGGATTTGACAGACAACATTTCCCTGAGCTTTGAGGAACACTCGGCAAACTGCTCATCAAGCTTGTCCACAGCCTCTATCCTCTGCTGTTTCTCCCTGATAAGCAGGTCCATTTCCTCGAATCTCTTATCTTTTATTACCTCGTTTTGGCTGCGTGCAAACAGGAAGATCTCATCAAGGAGAGTCAGCTTTTTTATTGAAATATCCTTCATTTTAAGGACATAATCTTTTGGTTCCATTTCGGTCTCCCGGTCAGACCTGCGATACTGCAGGTTTCCTGGCCTGATTCTTAGAAATTTTCATCGCCTGTTCCCAGGTGTCCCTCAATACCTTCGCGAATCCAAGAACTTCCTCAAGGATGTCCCTGTCTTTTGACACATTTGCTTCGACAAGCCTTCTCAGCATATAATCATATATTGAGTAAAGGCTTGAAGATATTTCACACTTCATGTCCAGCGTGTTCATAAACTCGGATACAATGTTCTGCGCCTTGATTATATTATTATTGGCCTCCTGGATGTTTTTCTTCTCAATACTGTCCATACCGCGCATGATGAACTTCACAAGGCCATTGTAAAGCATCAGGGTAAGCTCTTCCGGGCTTGCGGTGAATATGGAATTCTCCTTGTACTGTTTGTACGCGTTGTAAGCTATCATAACAGGTCCTCCGCATTAATTGTTTTATGCCATTACTGTCCCATCATGCCGAACTGGGCCGAAAGCCATGCGCTTTGCTGATTCATCTGGGCCAGCATCTTCTCCATCTGGGTAAACTGCCTGTAATACGCCTCTTCTTTCCTGGTAAGCTTGTCGATCAGTTCCCTGATCCTGTCGTCATAATCGTCAAGCTCTTTGCTGAGAATGTTTCTCGTATTGGTAATATCGCCTTCTATTCCTGCCTTTTCAAGGAGGAAGCCTTTATTGCCGTTTGAATCCCTGACGGTGGAAACATTGTCCTGGATTATATCGGACAGCCTCTGCAGGACTCCCGACCTGCTGTACCTGTCGGCTCTCTGCTCGGCAGTCGCTGTCCTGCTGTAGCTTGGATTATCCTCCGATACCCCGTTAAGAAGCCTCGCCACCTCGTCGGGCCTGGTCAGAAGCATATTCCTGAGCTTGTCTTCGTCCAGGTAAAGCTTTCCATAGTCCTGGTAAGATTTGCTCTCAATTCCTATATCCTTCAGGGTAATATTCACGCCTTCAATCTTCTCGTACATCGCCCTGCGCATGTCAAGCAGGATTTTCTGAAGCAGGCTGTCATTCCGAAGCAGTCCTGTTTTCGCTTTCTCCTCCCATTTTTCTATATCCTTTTCTTTCATCGCATCTTTCTGCGCGTCAGTTAGAGGAAGATAACTCCTGTCATAAGGCTCGGTCACTTTTGTCCGGATTGTATCGATCAGCTTGTTGTATTCTTCAATAAATTCCTTGATTTTTGCAACCACTGAGTCGACATCCTGTGTCACGGTCACAGTCTCGCCTTCGTCGGTTTCCCCATGGACTTTCTTAAGAGTGTAAGTCACGCCGTTGACAGTGAAAGTGTTGGAACTCCTGATAAGAGTCTCTCCATTTAGCTCGACTATGGCGTCCTGACCGTCCGTGATCTGATCCAGGTTAAGTGCCCTGAAAAAGCTGGAATCGGACAATACGAGGTTATCGCCTCCGCCGGTGACCTTGGATGTCAGCGTTATTTTGTCGGTCAACTCGTCATACCTGATGGTGACATTCGCTTTTTCGTTATTGTTTATCTTGCTGAACACCTGCTCCAGCGTATCAGTCATCTTGATGGCAATAGTTTCGCCATTTATGGTGAACTCGGCATTGCCTTCTTCATCGAATTCAATGGGAGTGGCAAAAAGGTTCTGAATGGTCATCAGCGGCCTGTTCAGCGAGATCCTGTTGGACTGGCCTTCGGTAAGCCCAAGATCCCCAAGGCCGGCCAGCTCACCGGTAGCTCCCTGGGGGCCGTAAACCGTCACTTTTGTCGCCCCGTTGGCGGTGTTTATCGTAAATTCTTTTGTGGTCGAATTATATGTGACAGTGAACTTGGAAAGTCCGTCCGATGTTTTCCCGAACGCCGTATCCAGGGAAGCTTTGAGCTGATCAACAAACTCCTCTCCCGTGGATCCGCCGAGGGTGATCTGCCTGCTCACTCCGTCAAGCTCGACAAAGATCTTTTTTCCTTCCAGGTCGGCCAGTTTGCTTTCATCTATTGTGCCTGTGATCCCCTTGCTTATGCCTGCCGAGCTTACGGCAGTATCGGCGGTAGCCAGCCGTAATACTTTTATGCGGTTTTCCCCCGCAACTGCGTTGGAATTGGCAGAGGCCGAGACATAATTACTGTTGCTGCTGACGGCAGACATGACCTTGACAGAACCGGCAGAGAGCATATACGATGTGCGGTTCACAATATCAAAATACTTGCTCCTGAAGCCCATCAGCAGGTTGGTTATATTCCTGTACGCCTCCTGCTTCCATTCCACCAGGGTCCTTTTTTGCCTTAGTGTATCTAAAGGAATCCGCTCGGCTCTCATCAGGTCGGCTACTATGGATTCTGTATCCAAACCGGAAAATCCGGTCATTCTCATTTGTGACGTAAAACTATTTATTCTGTTCATGGGACCTCCTTTCCGTTCGCAACGACGGATATGCGCTTAACAGACAAAAAATGACATAACATACTTCTTTATATGTATTATATAAGAAGCATGTCATCTCTTCTCGTCAACTAGCAGCCCCGCCAGTTCCAGCATACTTGCGAACATATCCAAAAGTTTTTCAGGCGGGATCTCTCTTATAACCTCTTGAGTTTCCGAGTCTATAACTTTTACCATCACTTCGTTCAGTCTATCGTGGATCTGAAATTTCAGTGATCTTTTTTCTAATTCAAATGTCTGGTTTACTCTGTCTACTGCTTTTCTTATAAAAGCGTCACTGACTTTTTCAGCCTTTTCCATGTATTTCTCTCCCTGGTAGGGTTCTTTTGTAGTTCCATTGGCAGAATTGGCCTGGGGTTTCGCCTGCTCGACCGGAACTTCCTGCCTTGGTTCTGCCTGTACAATGTTTACAGCCTGCTTCATCATTGCATCCATGCTTTGAATTTTCATAACAGATCCCTCCATGAATCTATTTCTAAGTAGTATATCGACAGAATAAAATTCATTTATTAGTAAAATTTTTATACCACCATGAAAACCCGGTCAATCTTTTTTGAAATTTTTTTGTTTACCTGTTAAGTCCGGTGGTATATTACCGATATAGATAATGTAAGCGTTCGTACTTTACAGGCGCCATAATGTATGAAAGCTTATAACCAAAGTTCCGGTTTGAAGGAACCGAATAAGGGAGAAAGGACTCTCCCAAATATTTATCAAGGAGGATGTTATTATGAGAATTAATCACAACATCGCA
>DUSJ01000203.1 GCA_012842645.1 Clostridiaceae bacterium
GGACAGAGGCGGTCCGGAAATAAAGTTCCAGATGCCTTTATACCCGATGATCGATGATCGAAATATCACTCCTTCCAGTTATGAAATAACGAAGGATAATTGTCCGAGAGCATGGAACAGGGAACTGAACATTATTGCCTGGAGAATGTATCTTGGAGATATTGATACGGACGAAGTTCCCCAGTACGCAGCGCCTGCAAGGGCTCAGGATCTGTCAGGGCTTCCGCCTGTTTATACATGTG
The DNA here is from genome assembly GCA_012842645.1 of Clostridiaceae bacterium. Classification (GTDB taxonomy): domain Bacteria; phylum Bacillota; class Clostridia; order DSM-8532; family DSM-8532; genus DTU059. The sequence continues at coordinate 243 of DUSJ01000203.1, forward strand.
TGGGGCAGTTGGATCCTTTCCGGGACGAAACAGTAAATTATGTGACCAGGCTGGCCCAGGCCGGCGTACCGGTGGAATTTCACCTTTATCCCGGGTGTTATCACGGATTCGACGCGATATCCAACAATACGGAAATCAGCAGACAGGCGAGAGACGAGTATGTAAGAGCTATGGCAAAGGCTTTGCACACTACAGATGATATATAGATTCGAAACTGTAGGCTGCAAAACGCCTTTTGTAAAGCGATTGACAGAAAATTGACGTTTAAAAACAGCTAAAATAAATATTTTTATGGTTTTATATTATATATGATTGAGCAATAAATATGTCAAGTGGTTGACATTTTTATTGATTTAGAGTAATATCAAATTGTGCCACTGAACCAAGATACTTAAGAATACGGCACGAAAATTAAAAATTAAAGAGGAGGAAACTATGAAACGAGTATTCATGTCATTGGCTCTTGTGTTGGTAATTGTAAGCTTGCTGTTTACAGGATGCGGAAAATCATCCGAAACTCCGGGCGGCACAGGTACAAACGCTGGTCCATCGAGTTCACCTTCAACCGGTTCTGACAGCAAAGGCGAGGTTATAAAGCTTACATACTTCAATACATCAGCAGAAGTTAACGAGATGTTTGAGAAGATGTTCGCAAGATACAATGAGATCAATCCGAATGTTGTCATTGAACTGATCCCGTCAGGTATCGGAGAAGGACAGCAGGAAAAACTGCAGTCGCTCTTCGCGTCCGGCAATGGTCCTACTTTCATGAACGTCGACCCGGCCAACGTAATAGAGTACCAGGACAGACTGGTAGAGTTTACAAAGGATAATGCTCCGTGGCTGTTTGAATATGCCAACGAGAGCGCGGTTGAGGCCGGAACCTTCGACGGAAAGGTAATGGGTGCTCCCTGGAGTGTTCAGGGATATGGACTGTTATACAACAAGAGGATTGTTAACCAGGTATATGGCGGTCAGTTCGATCCTACTACAATCAACACCAGGGATGCTCTGAAAGCATTCTTTGAAAAAATCGAAGCTGCCGGCATACCTGCAACGATGCTCCATGGTGCAAACTGGTCACTGGGCGGCCATTATCTGACACTTACCTATGCGGTACAGGGTCCTGCAACCAGCGACGGCACAGGATTCATAGACAAGATAAAAGCCGGCACACAGAAAATCGAAGACAGCCCGATCTTCCAGGGATACATGGACACCTTGGATCTGCTCGTAAAATACAACTATAACAAGGCAGACCCGCTGGTAGCTGATTTCAACCAGGACATCCTTGCTTTTGCCCAGGGAAAAGTCGCGACATTCTTTATGGGTGACTGGTCATGGACTTCCATGGTCGGACTTGAGAACATTGATACCGAATACGGATTTATCCCCGTACCCTGGAGCAACAATCCTTCAGATTACGGCAATACAGAGGTCGTTATGGTACTGCCTAAATTCCAGTGCATAGACAAGTCTCAGAATAATGAGGCCCAGGTAAAGGCAGCATTGGACGCTCTGGGATGGATGCTTACCGATCCCGAGGGACAGCAGTTCTTCCTTGACCAGGGATTCTGCATGCCTTATAAAAATGTCAGAACTGATATAGAATATAATTCAATGACCCAGTCAATCGCTGACTATGCAAGCCGTGGAAAGACCATCAATCTTGGATGCTTCTCATACATCACCGGAGATGCATGGACTCAGACAGGTAACCTGATGCTGATGTATATTTCAGGCGCTATAGACAGACAGCAGTTGGCTCAGGGAATCAATGACTACTGGAAATCTGTTAAGTAAAAAGTGATGTTATATTGGGTGGATGGTGGTAAATATACACTATCCACCCGATAACATTGTTTATTCAGGAGAGAAGCAATGGTATCAAAGAAAAAATCGCTTAGCAACGCAGGATTTTTTATAACGTTCATGGGCCCGTCCCTTATAGCGTTCACTTGTGTTTTGATGATTCCATTTCTATATGGAGTTTTTTTGACTTTTACCAATTATAATCCCATTAAGGGGACAAAGGACTTTGTGGGTTTGGAAAACTTTTTGGCAATATTTACTGACAAGGAGTTCCTGACCCAGTTTCTGAAAACATTAAGGTATGTTTTTTATTCTACGATATTCTGCAACATCCTGGCGTTTATTTTAGCCTATATACTGACCAGCAATATTAAAGCGCGGAACTTTTTACGAAGCGGATTTTTCACCCCTAATCTGATAGGCGGTATTATATTGGGATATATCTGGAAGTTTATAATGATACCAGAAATTAAGACA
>DUSJ01000204.1 GCA_012842645.1 Clostridiaceae bacterium
CCAAAGATCTTGGTGCATTCCGCCACAATGTTTTTGACGCCGTTTATTATGCTGTCCAGCTCAACATGGTTTTCAACCACATTTTTCTTTATCAGGGACAATTCGTCCGCCAGATCGGCTTTCTGCTGCATAAACACGATTATTCCCAGCAGCACGAAGCAAACCAGTGTTTGCTTGATTACCTTTTTGGCAAGCAAGGTAATCCTGTTATCCTCGACAGACGTTCGGCCTGCCTGGCCGCGGAAAGACCTGCCGTAGGCCGGCAGCCTTGATGCTGTTCGTCCATAGGCTGAATGGGTATAGCCATATGAGGGGTACCTTCGGTATGTGTCCTGCCTGCTGAGGGCATTCCTTTGGCCAAATAACCTGAATGGCGAGCTCCTGTTGTTTTCATCCGGTTTCTTCAGGTGTCCTGAAAACTCCTCTTCCGGCATGTACTTTTCTCTCAGGATACTCAGCTCTTCCGCGTCGGTTATGGCGCTTTTCAGGGCTTTTGGCTCAGATTCCGATACCGGATCTTGACTGTCTTCCGGATCGTCTTTCTTGTCCTCGTCATAACCGGTGAAAAGGTCATTTTCCGTTTTTTCAGGGATTACTCTCCGTCTCTGGATATAGCTCCTGTACATTTCCCTGTTTTCTGCTGCGGATGTTTCTGCCATTTTCGCATCCCCATGTTTTTTATCTGCTTAATGATATGAGGGATGGCCATGAAATAGAAGCGGGAGATAGGACATGGGTAGTGGGAAGCGGGAGGAGGGATGAAGGTAAAATTAAAACGGGAGCGCTATAGCACTCCCGTGTAAAACTTTCGTAGACTATATAATCCGTGACCTGTCCCCAATACTCAAAATGGGTAAAAACCTCCGTCCCCGTTACTCATTTGAGGAGGTCGCGCCATGCGAAGTCGCCGCGCTGCAGGCCGTTGATCAGTATCTCCGCGGTGGCGAGATTGGTCGCGATGGGGATGTTGTTCCTGTCGCACAGGGACAGGAGCTCGATGAGACCGCTGTTGTTTATCTCGTCGGGATCGGCGAAATAAATAACCAGGTCCATCTCGTTATACGCAATCCGAGCTATTATCTGCTGTTCTCCGAGATTGCCGTAATCAAGGGAAAACACTTCAAGGTTTGAAGCTTCGGAAACAATCGCCCCGGTGCGGCCTGTGGCAAAAAGATTATGCTTCGACAGTACATTCTTGTATGCGATACAGAATGCCTCCATGAGTTCCTTCTTTTTATCATGCGCAATCAGGGCAATATTCATGGCAACCTCCGGGATATATCATTTGTACACGCCTTAATTTTATCTGCCGATGTTTTTCATACCCTTTATGGGTATATTGGCCACCAGCGCGGGCACTATCCTTTCCCCGTCGTCGCTGTTGGTTCTTGTCAGCTGTATATCAAGGGCATCCTCGTCTATCTCCATGTAATTCTGGATAACTTTTATGATCTCGCTCTTGACCATTTCAAGGAACTGGGGCGACACATTGGACCTGTCATGGATAAGAACCAGCTTAAGGCGTTCTTTGGCGACATCCTTGGATGTTTCTTTCTTCTTGAAGAATTTAAACAATTCGATCATACCGCATCCTCCTTATGCCGGCTTTATGCCAAAGAGCTTTTTCATTTTGGCCAGGAATCCGTCAGAGGTATTGAAATTCATTAATGGTACCTCTTCCCCCATGATTCTCCTGGTGATGTTCCTGTAAGCTTGTCCGGCAAGAGACTTGCTGTCGCTTACCACCGGCTCGCCCCTGTTTGTCGATATGATTATGTTCTCATCATCAGGGATGACACCTATAAGCCCAATGGCAAGTATATCGATGATATCCTCGATGGACATCATATCGCCTCGTTTCACCATATCCGGACGGACACGGTTCACTATAAGATGTGGATTCCTTATTTCGTTCGCCTCGAGGAGACCGATGATCCTGTCTGCGTCACGGACAGCCGATACTTCCGGCGTAGTAACAACCACCGCCCTGTCGGCACCGGCAATGGCATTTTTGAACCCCTGCTCGATGCCTGCGGGACAATCTATGAGTATATAATCAAATTCCTGTCTCAATTCATTACAGAGGGTAACCATCTGGTGCGGAGCTACCGAGTTTTTGTCACGGGTCTGGGGAGCCGGCAGCAGGTAAAGACCATCATAACGTTTATCCTTGATAAGCGCCTGCTTCAGGCGGCACTGTCCTTCTATAACATCAACTAGGTCATACACGATCCTGTTTTCAAGTCCCATTACCACGTCGAGATTTCTGAGCCCGATGTCCGTGTCTATGAGCACGACTTTCTTGCCCTGCATGGCAATCCCGGTTCCCAGGTTTGCCGTCGTCGTAGTCTTGCCAACGCCACCCTTGCCGGATGTGATAACTATAACCTCACCCATATGTAAATTTCCTCCGACTATTGTATCTTAATGCTAATATATATTTTTTTCAGCTAAAAGTCAATGAAACAATGACTACGGCTTATTCCGCTCAAAGCTGCTCGACTTCAATGATTCCGTCTTTAATCCTGGCTATTTCGGGATTGGATTTGTCATCCTCGCCTGTTTCCGGCATCCGGGCTATCAGGTCCGCTATACGGATCTGGATCGGTCTTAGTTTCAAAGCGTAAATGAAACAGTCCCTGTTGCCCTCGGAACCTGCGTGGACCATTCCCCTCAGGGCTCCCAGCACGACAACGTTGCCCGTCGCAATGATCTCGCCGCCGGGATTGACATCGCCAAGGACTATGACGCTTCCGTCAAACTCGATGCGCATGCCGCTTCTAACGGTATTCTTCACAAACCTGCACATCCCCGTGTCCTTGCCCCAGAAAAACATCGTCCCGGGTTCCGCAGATGGTTTCCTGGGCGTTTTTGCCGCCGGCCTGTGTTTTGTCTCGTCATCCTTTGAAAGGCTCTCGATTACAGCCCCGCTTTTCTCGTCAAGGATTTTCTTTATGATCTCTTCCTCTTCGGGTGAAAGCGTTATTCCCCTGTAAACAACCTTTATCTTCGCTCCCCTGAAAAACCTGGCGGCGTTCTGGACCTTTTCCTCTATCTCGGCCTTTGCCTTTTCAAAGTCGTAATCCTCGGGAACAACGATCACCAGGCCTTCGTTGTTTCCTTTAAAGACGATGCTCTTAGGTTCCTGTTCCATCCGGACAATATCATCCTTTCCCCCGTGTAATTTACCAGATAATATCAACAGTCTCCTTTGCGGAATTGCCTGTCTTAGTATCCTTCTTTTCATTCAGCCTGAAATATTCCATCATTATGTCGGCGGCTATCGGAGCGGTCTCGCGCCCCCACACGCCATGCTCCACCACTACTGCTATCGCTATTTCAGGATCGTCGTAGGGCGCGTAGCATATAAAAAGCCCGTTGGAGGAAGATGTCGCCTCCCGTCCCGTTTCCGAAGTACCTGTCTTTCCGGCCACATCAAAAGGAAAGTTTTCAAACACCTTTGCGGCGGTACCGTCCTCGGAGTTGACAACGGCTATCATTCCCTTTTTCACGGCCCTGATGTTCTCCTTGCTGACCGGCAGCTCTTCATAATCCTTCGGGGTTTCATAGGTTATCTTTCCGGTCTGGTCCACCGCCATTTTTATCAGGTGGGGCGTGAATTTCTTCCCTTCGTTGGCTATGGTGCTCACGTAGTTGCAGAGCTGGATGGGCGTAAAAGCGTTATAAAGCTGGCCGATGGACGCCATTGCCGTATTGGCCGGATACCAGTCGGGATCGCCCTCTATATACTGCCTTTTATATTCTCTCGACGCAAGGGAACCGATGGCTTCGCCTATCTCGACTCCCGTCTTTTTGCCGAAACCGAATATCTTTGCCCATTTTACGATATTATCTATGCCGGTCTGGACCCCGACCTTGTAAAAGAACATGTTGCTGGATGTCTCAAGGGCCTTTTCGAGATCTATATATCCCTGGTCCCCTTCGGGGTTCGTGAAGATCATGTTCCCTATCTCTTCCCGGTACGGGGTGCGGATCTTGGTCTTTGGTTTGATGACGCCGCTTTCAAGGGCGGCAACCGCCACAAGAGGCTTGTAGGTGGAACCGGGAGCATATGTTCCGGAGGTGGCGCGGTTGACTACCGGCGCGTCGGGATTGCTCCACAGCGCAGTTATTGCCGCGCTGTCGTTCTCAAGGAACACCCTCGGATCAAAATCCGGGTAGCTGGCCATGGCCAGGATTTCACCGTTCCGGACGTCCATGACCACCACGGCTCCCGCGTTGGCATCCCCGAAGTTTTTCTTGTTTTCTATTTTGCGTATACGTTCGATGTTCCTTGCCAGGGATTCCACGGCTACCTTCTGGAGGTCTATATCTATTGTAAGGTAAACGTCCTGGCCGGGAACCGGGGCCCGCTCGAGGTATGAAGCCGTGGTTTTCCCGTTTTCGTCCACTTCCCTGAATGTTTCTCCTTTTATTCCCCTCAGTATGGATTCGGCAGCTTTTTCGATGCCCATTTTCCCGACTATGTCGCTGGCCGAATAGGGGACACTGCCTTCTCTCTGTTCCAGTTCCTTGTTGTATTCCTCCAGTTCCTGTGCGTCTATGGCGCCCACATAACCCAGGACATGGGATACCAGCCGCGCGTTTTCATAGTACTCACGGTAAGGTTTTATAAAGGTGGTTACTCCCCTGAGCGTCGAACTTTTTTCCTCAAGGATGCTCATGGTCTCCGCCGAGACATCCTCTGCCAGCGTCAGGGGATTGCTTATCTGGGGATCGCTCACCAGGATCTCATACCTCAGCTGCATGATCTTGATGACTTCTTCGTCGGAATAAGACCTGTCAATCTCGAATGTTTTGTCCCGCATGTATTCGAATGCCTGGCGGGGGGTTATTATATAATCGGCGTCATTTTTGTTGATTACGATTGTCTTGACAAAATCCTCGGGATTGTCTGTTTTGAACTGCAGGGGGTCGAAGGACATGTAATTGTTAAGCCTGCTTTTTATGGTTTTGCCGTCGGCTTCGAGTATCTTTATGATCTCCAGCAGCATAGCGTTTTTCTCCGCGTTGGGCATCCTGACGTCCACGTACTGCACGCAGTAGCCCATGCGGTTTCCGGCGATGGGAACGCCCTTCCTGTCAAAGATGTCGCCCCGCTTCGGATAGATCACGCCCTTGGCTGACAGGCGGTACTTGGTCTCTTCCTTGTATTTCTGCCCGTCGACAAGCTGAATCCGGGCAAGGTTGTATATAATGGCAGCTGCAGCCACTATGATGGCCACCGCCATTACGATGTACCGGTCAAGACCTTCATGTTTTTTTTCTTCCTTGCTCATGCCGCCAGTCTGTTCCTCCTTCTGTCTATCCTGTCAAGAAAATTGTATACCTTAGCTACAGGTTTAAAAAGAGGCAAAATGAGGATACTGTTGTATACGGCTTCAGGAATTATTATGGTCCAGAAAACGAAACTTAGATGTTCGAAGCTCCGGAACATGAAAATTATTATAAAAAACAGGAATTCAACCGCGACAGACGCGCCGAAGGTAAATGTCAGCAGTACCAGTATCTTATCCCGGTACAGTTTCTCGTTTATCATTGAAATGGGTATCGACGCCAGGAAAAGCAGCAGCGCATACCAGCCGAGAGTTTTGCCCATGAGAATGTCCATGGTTAATCCGAAGAGCAAAGCCATCGAAGCGCTCTCCACCGGACTCCTTAAGAGAGATACTATCACCGTCAGGACGATAAGCAGGTTCGGCCTGATGTTGAATATCTCGATATGCTCAAGGACCGAGCTCTGAAAGAAGGCTCCCATCAATACCAGGACACTTGCTGCGAAAACCCTGTACTTCATTTCCTGCCGTATAAGCCTCCTTTCCGCCTACGGTTTCTTTTTCAGGACGATTACATCTTCGAGCCTTTTGAAATCTACAACCGGCTGGATGATCGCGTATGAGTCGTATTGTCCTTCATTGCTTATAACGCTGACCACCTTGCCTATGACGATGCCTTTCGGGTAGATCCCGCCTATGCCTGAAGTCTCGACGGTATCCCCCGGCATGATATCGGCATCGGGGGGTATGTAATCCGCCCTGCATAATCCCTTGCTCCTCAGTTCCACGTCGCCCCTGACTACGATCAGGTCCCTCGACTTTGAAAGCCTTGCGCTTACGGTGCTGTCGATATCAATTATGGAAATGACCCTCGATGTCAGCAGATCCACTTTCGAGATCCTTCCAACCAGGCCGTAAGACGTTACGACAGGAGAGTCGGGCTGAATACTGTCCTTGCTCCCCCTGTTGATAGTGAACACCTCGAACCAGTTGCCGGGATCCTTGGCGATGATGCTGCTGCCTATGAACTCGTATTCATCGTACTGGTCCTTGAAATTGAGGGCGTCTTTAAGCTCCCTGTTCTCCTTGGTTAGCTTTTCTATATCCAGGATCTGCTGCTCCAGTTCGCTTATCCGCTTTTTGAGTTCTTCATTCTCCTCCTGGGTCTTCTTTACATCCTCGAAATATCCGAAAAAGTCTCCTACTTTTTTGCTCACAAAACTAAAGGCTCTCTGCAGGGGTGCCGCGGGAACGCTTATAATATTGCCGATTATATTGACTCCGCTCCTTTCGCTGTATGACACGGCTGCAAGGGCAAGCAGAAGTACAATGATCAGCACAAGGATGAATATCTTGTTTGTAAATATCCTCCTCAAAGGAAGTCACCCCGCTGCGCCTTTCATTTTTACTTCTTCTTCGAAGACAGCAAAACGTTGCTGAGTACGTCTATCTCTTCCAGGACCCGTCCGGTGCCCAGGACCACGCAGTCCATCGGCTGTTCGGCGATAAACACGGGGATGCCGGTCTCCTTGTTGATCAGTTTGTCCAGGCCTTTCAGCAAAGCGCCGCCGCCTGCAAGCATGATCCCTC